>CAYFPZ010000099.1:0-22942 GCA_964345105.1 Hadarchaeota archaeon (SeqCode) | reverse complement strand
GGGATTCGAACCCCTGCGGCCCAAAGGACCACAGGTTCTCCAAACCTGCGCCTTACCTGGCTAGGCTACCCCGGCAGTCAATCTATCTATAGTTTTGGCTCTATAATCACTTTCTCGCTTGGCTGTTTGAATTAAATTTAAATTGAAAGAGCTAGTGGGTTACTGGCTTCCAAGAGTTTAACTTCAAATGCTCAAGCATACATCCTTTCAGTCTCTTCGGCCGTAGTTTTCATCTTCTCATAGTGTTCGGAGATTTCCTTCAGCTTTTCCCTTATTTCCTTTGCCCCCGCAAGGAGTTCTGAAGCATCTATCTTCAATCCATGAGATTTGTTTAAGGCCTCAATCAAGGTAGCGGCCCCTTCGGGATCTGGCATGAAGGAGATGGCAGGAGTCAGGAGTGCTGTCCCCTCAATTTTCCTAGTCAAACATTCGCTCAGTATTGCACCCGCTATCCCGGTAATAACCCCCTTACTAAGTAGGTCTATCCCCTTCTCCTTGATAATTTCACATTTTCCCAATTCCGTCACACAGAAAGCTTTGCGCTCCTTCGGCAATCCAGGAACAGGTACTCCCTCCAAAACTACTATTTCCTTCGCTTTCTTTTCCTCAACCCAATCTAGAATCGCGGAGGAAATCGGATAGAGTCCCTCATATCGAAGGGGTATCTCGCAAATTATTGCACAGAGATTGTCTTTTTGGCTTCCATAAATTCTGAAGGGATGCCGTAGTTTTTGTCCTACAAAGATGGTGGCTGGTGGGAGGTGTTTTGATTTCACGTAAGCTGCCTCATCCATCTTGAGCTGATTGATAATGTGATCAACAGCTATCGAACCCCCCAAGCCAGCTCCAACAAATCCGGAAATCACCAAGGGCTCCTTCAGTTCGAGTTCTTTAACATTTACGATCTCAACCTCGGGGTTTCCAAACTTTCTTGCCAGAGTTCCACCACTTAAAATATTATGATTCCTTCAACATATCTCTTTTTCGACTAATAATTGCTCATTAGTGGACGCGAGAGTGCAGCAACAGGAAGCTTGACTCGTATTATTTCCATTTCCGCGGATAGGTGCCCGGCGACATCACCACGCGTTCAGGCTTCGCGACGATCCCGTGCTCGGATTCATAGATTTGCTTCGAGGTCATTGTGGCCCGAGCTAACGCGACGACTTCACCCTTAAGTGTCATCAATGCCACGAGGTCGTCCTGTGAGATTCCAGTGTCGACTTGGAGCACACCGGGTGCCGCGAGGCTGGCACCGTGGCAGAGTGCATCGACGGCTCCATCGCGCACGACAAGTTTGGGCAGGTGTTCAACTGCAGCCTCCACGGGCAAAATGACTTTGCGCAGGTGCTTTTCATCACCATCCTCGCTCCAGAAAGCGTAGGCGTCGGCGAGGTCTTGTAGTTTGACTAGAGTGTCGTCTTCGCGAAAAGGTCCTGTCCGCGTCCGACGAAGCTCTCGCATGTGGGCACCGCAACCCAAGGCCTCACCCATGTCGTACATAAGCTTGCGCATGTAGGTGCCCGCTTCGCACCCCACGCGCATTAGCACATCCCTGCCCTCCCGCTCCAAGAGTTCGATGTAGTAAATTTTCCTCGTACGAAGCATACGCTTGACGGCTGCTCTTAAGGGGGGGCGCTGATATATCTCGCCTTCGAACTCGTGCAACACCTGCTCGAGCTTGTGATTAGGCACATCACCGTGGAGGTGCATCACGCAAATGTACTCTTTCCCCGCGGGCAGCAAAGTCTGAACGATTTTCGTCGCATCCTCAAGCGCTGTCGGCAACACCCCGCTAACCTTTGGGTCGAGCGTTCCCCCGTGCCCCGCGCGGCGAATATTGAGCACGCGCTTCACCCAAGCGACGATTTCGTGCGAGGTTGGCCCAATAGGTTTGTCGAGGTTGATAATTCCCAAGCGCAAGTGTTCATTAATCGGGCGTTTGTTTGGTTCGCAGCCATTACTGGGATCGGTCATATCCTGAGCCCGGATTAGAATTTCACGCTTGACATCGGAGGGTAGTTTGCCCAATTAAAACACCTATTATTGAACGCTAGGCTGTGTCTTCTTTGGGCTCAGAAGGTTTCTCTGATGGCTTCTCTGTTTTTACAAAGCCCGCTGACTCAAGCGTGCGTTTGACATCCTCGTCCGAGGCCCCCTTCGTAATTTCAACTTTTTGCTCGAGAGGCTCAAGATGTGAGATGTTGCATCGGCGCCGTTTGACCTCAGGGCCACTCACCACCACGTAAACGTTATCAAGCACATCCACGATGACGCAACGGTTGCCCGCCTCATGCCCAGCGAGTTTCACGCAAACCCGACCTACTTCCATCACCATCTCACGACCTCTTTCGAATGAACTGCCCTACCGCGAACTCCAAAATCCGTACCATCTCCTTGACGGTGAAACGCTCGGTGTTCAGCACGATGTCAAACGGGGAATGATCATTGACATCTATACTGTAAAATTGTTTGAAACGCTTGGCCTCGCTCCGCTCCCGCTTGCGAGTTTCATTAAGCACCTCTTTGTACTTCCGCCTCTCTCGATAAGCAATCCGCTGAACCCTTTCCTTGAGCGGGGCGGTGAGCAAGACTTTCAGGTCCGCCTGTTTAGCCATCCACCCGGCGAGGCGGGCGTCGATAAGCACGTTTTTGCCCTTCGCAGCCGCTGCAGTTCGTCGGTCGATTTGGCGATCGATGCTGGGACGGCGTTCGGCGTAACGGGAAAACTCGTCGAGCGTCATCCCCCGTTCTTTGGCGAGCTGTCTGAAAACGGTCCCCGCGCAGACATAGCGGAGTTTGAATTTTCTTGCCAGCGCCCGTGCGGCAGTCGTCTTTCCCGCCCCGTGCAAACCGCTTATAGCAACGACTACCATTCGCTCACGCTCGAGCAGTTTCTTTAATCGCCTGACGCGCGCAGGCCGGGCAGAGATAACCACCATAGGGCCGATTCGGCATGCGGGAGCTGCGGGGTAGAGACCGCAGCTCGCTCAACCTAACTCGGGGAACGCCCCCCAGCGGGCGCCCACAGGAGGCACATCTCGCCACTCCCGCCCGTTCCTCCTTGCAGTGCACGACGGCTCGCCCTCCAGGAGTGCGGACGACATGCTGTTTGTATCTTGCAGAGCGGTACCTTCGCGCGGGCATATTAATCACGGATAAGCAATTTCCGCCAGATCTGGGAAAACCCGAAGTAGGTGAGGAGGTACCAACTCAAAAAGCCGCAAGAAACCCAGGTGCCGAAGAAGGGTAGGTCCAAGCGGAATGGTAGCCATGCCACGACCCATCCCGCGTATATGCCAGATAGAATAAACCAGAAGATGAAATAGGGCACGATGTAGAAGAGCGTGGGCTTGAAATTTTCCTTCATCATCTCCCCCTGAAGCGACATTATCCGCTTTTGATCCTGCTGAAGCTTGTGCACGCTCTTCATGTCCCGCTTGCGCTGAGCCTCGCGGAGCTCCTTCTGGAATGCAGACACCTCTGCCTTGATCTGCCTCATGCGCTCCCAGTTCACGATACGTCGGGTTATCAAGGTGATAAGGAGGGAAACAAATATCCCGATTCCGAGGACGACGAATAGCGCGTATTCGTAGATGGAAGATAGCCCAATCCCGAGCTCGCTCGCCATTAGTGAGATGTCCGAGCGTAGGACCCGAATATTTTCCTCCGTTGGCGATTGCTGCAAAGAGTTGAAAGTTTGGGTTATTCTGTTGTCTATCTCTATGAGCTCCGTGCTATTGTTAATCTCGTTTTCATATGGGGCCACAAGACTATTGTAGAGTGTTCGTGCTTGGCTCAAACTTCCTGCTGCACTGCCTCCCTGCCTAAGGGATATTATGGAGCTGTCCACTGTCTGCAACAGTACCTTGTACGTCCCATGTTCATCTTCCGCCTCTTCTGCACCAACTGTCATGGCAAAGCTTGCGAGCAGGAGGACGGCGATTAGCGGACAGACGATTACACGGCGCATGAGTTCACCCAAGTACCTCGACCATTTCCTTCACAGCTTCACTGAGTTTTCCATCCCTATTATGGATTATCCTTACCGTCGCGCCCGTGAGCGCCGCATATGCAGTCGCCGTAGCGCGGTTTAATAGTTGGTGCTCCACGACTTCATCCAAGAGTTCTTCGTCTCGTCTACGCGTGGTGTCCTTGGTGCGCCGCCGCGCGACCTCTTCAGGGGTCGCCTCAACTATCACGATTGATTCAGGATTGAGCTCCTCGATCACCCATCGAGGGAGGCCTGGATAATAGCCCTCAGGTTTTTTGATTAAGCAGTGGGTGTCGACAAGCACAAATTTTCGCTGGGCAGCGCGCGCGATCTGCTTTCCGGCCTCACGCTGGATCTCACGATATGCGCCTGTCGGAAACTTCCGCATCTCGTCACGGTCAGTCACCCCCTCGTGCTCACGCATGAGTTCGAGCATCACGTCACCGTAGTTTATAAACTGGTACTCGACGTTCTGAGCTTTGAGCTGCTTTAGTGCCTCTTGGACAACGGTGCTCTTTCCAGAGCCTGGCACGCCCGTAACCACGACTACCCTACCCACCAAATAACCTCCTCATCGCCGGGAACATCTCTGTCATACGTTCCTTCGCTATCTCTTGGTAAAGACTATACATAATGCCCACGGTCAGCAAAATACCCGTGCCGCTGCCCAAGGCGCCCATAAAGTCTGCAATTGCGGAGATCGCTCCGACAAATGCCCCTCCGAGTAATGCAGCCGTCATGATGTAGCGGCCCAATACCCACTCCATCACTCTTATATCTCGGCGAAAGCCAGGGATTAACATTCCAGATCGATCGAGCTGCCGCGCCACATCGCGAGGCCCCATCCCCGTCATGTTTGCCCAGAGCCAAGCGAAGCCCATGCATAGCAAAACTAAGACTGATATGTAAATCCCAGCCCGGAGAGGATCAGCCATCACGTCAAAGATGCCGTTCGGGGCACTGAGGTAATAGGAAGCTCCTTGAAGTGGCGAGAAAATCATCCCCAAAATCTTGACGTTTGCGAACACCACCATCGCGAGAATTACAGGGATGACCGAGGTGTAAAGGAACTTTATCGGGTAGCGCCCCCGAATGCCCCCGAAGCGACCGTATGCGAGAGGAATCTCGATGCGCATGCTCTCGGCGTACACGACGATGAAGAAGACTATGATGGTGGCGAAAACACCCATCATGTTTGGCATCCCCGGCCTGAAAAATGCATCAGAGATGTTGCCCCCGCCGAGCATGGTCCCTAAGAAATTGGGGATCGCCCCAGTAAATTGGCCACCAACTTGCAGTGGATTGAAAGCCTGCCAAAAAATCGTCCCCGCCACGCCTGCCATGATAAAGATGCTGATTCCGCTCCCAAACCCGAATTTAGAAACCACTTCGTCGAGGTATATCACGATGAGTACCCCTATCGTGAGCTGAACGACTAGGAAGATTCCGGCGCCTGAACCAAGTGCGACCCCGTACCACCCAGAGAACACGAGCATTGATGCTTGGAAAATGCCCATGAGGAGGGCCCCCAATTTCTGAATGCCGGTGAAAAGAGCACGATCCTCTGGCTGGCTTAGGTCAAGCCCGATTATCTTGCTCCCAACAAGTAGCTGCATGATGATGCCCGCGGTGACGATCGGCCCAATACCAAGCTCCACCAAGCTCCCTGCATGGCTGGCGAGGATGAACCGAAGCTGACCAAAGAATGGCGCTTGCCCTGCTCCCGCAGCCATTCCATAAAGCGAAACTTGGGTCAAAACAAAGAAGGCGAGGAGGGCTATCCCCGTCCACATGAATTTTTCCTTAAAGGAAACGTGCCGCTTCGGGACCGAGACCTCAGGAAGTCTTCGTACGAGGCCCTCGAGGGCGTAAAGTTTGGACCGAGGCTTCTCAGCTTGTTCCATCGCCTTCACCCGCTATTGCCTTGCCGCCCGCTTCCTCGAGTTTTCGCTTCGCCGACCCAACAAATTCCTTCGCGACGACCTCGATAGGACGGGTGACATGCCCTCCGCCGAGCACCCTCTCAAAACCAAGCTTCCTGATGTCGACCACGATCCGCTCCTCCTCCTGCTTGGCAATACCATGCTGCAGAAGTTCGTCGAGGCGCTCGTCAAGTTCACCAACATTAATCGCGTTGACTTTCCTACTCACTTTGGGTAAGCGTGTGAACCCATGCTTGCCGAAATGTTTGGGCATGTATCTGAGCATGTAGGACCACTTCTGCTTGTGGCCGCCGCTGCGCCCCTTTCCACCCTTTTCCCCGCTCCCGCGTCCCCGCTTTGAGCATCCCCTTCCGTAAGTTCTTCTGCCTCGTTGCCTCCGTACCTTTCGTTGCTTTCGCACCACCATTTAAAACACCTAAATCATTTTGAGGATGAGTTCGTTGATTCGCTCACCGCGGTAGCCCAGATCGCCAAAATCCTTGAATGGCCGCTTCGTAGATTTGTATCCCTTTCGCGGTGGGTGAAGTCTGAAAACTTTCTTCAATCCAAGAAGTGCTCTGAGCTCAGCCTCGCCAGCATGTACCGCGGAGGCGAACTCGCTCAATGATTGAAACGAAGTTTGAGATTTGACGAATTCATCGGTCAAGCGCTTGTCGCCAGCTAGCCTACCGCGTTTTCGGATGAGTTGCTCCAATACCCTCTGCTCGACCTCCCCCCATGTAAGCACGTCCTTTGCTTTCTGCAGCATCCCGCGGTAGGTGGGGATATCATCGATTACGACGCAATGATTGACGCGCGTTAGGCCCAACATTTGCATTATTTCCCTCACATCACGCCGCACGTTCACGCTACTGCGCACCCTAACCACTGCTAGCTTGGTCACCTACCTCACCAACCTTTCCGATGAAAACATGATTCTTATGAGATTCCCGTAGAGCTACCCTCGTGGTCTGCTTGAGGGCGTCGAAGGTGGCAAGGGCGAAGTTGAGTGTCGTGCGCGTTTGTCCGCGTGAGTGGACCCAAGCATCCTCGATTCCGGCCATTCGAAGGATTACCTTAGAGACCTCAGCCGCTGCTAACCCCAGTCCGCGAGGGGCGGATTTTATCGTCATGCGAACGCTACCGCTTCTCCCGGTGACCTCGAATGGAACTGAATGAGGCCGCCCGCAGGCACACTCCCAACTCCCGCAGCCCCGCGCGACCTCCACGACGTTTAGCTTCGCCGTTGTTATGGCCTTTCGTATAGAGGGGCCAATCTCGCGCGCGCTCGCGTGCCCAACTCCGACAATCCCCCCTCGATTTCCGACTACCGTGACCACACGATATTTAACTCGACGTCCCGACTTGTGCATCCGCTGGACCAAGCTAACCCCCAAGATGTCCTCCTCGAGGTTTGGCACGAGTGCATCAACGACCTCAGGCTCTTTAATCGGCCTCCCCTGTCGCAGAATCTGGGATATTTCGGTTATCTGCCCTTCCTTTACCGCTCGCCCCACGCTCGTCCGAGGCTGCCAGAGGTTGATGTCGAATTTCTCTCTTATTGGTTTTTTCCGCATTCTACTCACCAAACTGCGTAATTATTGCCCGCTTGATTTCATTAAAGTGCTCCGGTAGCTGCTCTGGCGACAACCCACGTTGGAGGTAAGTGGAAAATTGCGCGCGATATTCTTTTTCATTCTTCTCCTTCAACTTCGCGGCGTACTGGGCGATGTGCTCCCCGCGTATCCGCTCATCGCTGGGTAAAACCCCTTCGCCATGGGGAATTTGTAGACCTGCGTCGAGCGCTCCTTTGAGCACGGTGAAAACTTTAACTTGTGAAGTTGGGTTGTGCATCCCGATATCCAAAGCACACTCCTTTGTCCCAGCTTTCAGCGCGCGGTAGCCGCAGAGAAGCCCCACTAGGTAGGCCGCGGGAGTATTTGCAGTGTATCCCTTCCACCCGAGCTTCTCAAGCTCTTTCGAGTGCGCTGAGGCTAGGGTGAGGTCCCCGCTGGGGGTGGCGCGAACGAATTGCGCGATTACATGCTTTAGCGAAATTCTCGCTACTAACCGCGGTTTGCCCGAGCGTAGGAACCCGAGCCTATGCCTATAGTCAGTCTTTCCCTTCCGCTTACGCCTGAACTGAACCTTCCAGCGCGGTCCGATCTTAGGCATCTTCATCCCTTCAAAAATCCTCGTTCCTTAAGGTGGGTTTCTAGATGAGCTTTACTTTTGAAGGCCCCACCTTTTACCATCCGGTAGAGCCTGCGATACTCGTGCCGATCGATTGTTCCATCTCGCTTAAGTTCAAGCAACCTCACTCGAAGTGGCCGCACGGTTCTGATCCAACTCGCCTTTTTCGGTTGCCTAGCCCTCAGCGTGCCCTTTCTGCTTCCAACGCCTCGCCGCCTGCCTCGCTTGCGCTTGTTGGCCCGCCGCCTGAACCTTCCACGGCTTATCCCCAGCTCCGGCCTCGCCTTGATCGCGCCCTGTCGGATTAAGCGTTTGACATCCTCACGCGAAATCGCCGAGGAGACATCTGCGATACGGGCGGAGTCGATCCAAACTCGGTTAACGCCTACACCGAGAATATCAGCCGCTAGCCTACGCTGCGTGTTCAACTTCACGTTTTTCGCCTCTAGGATTTAGAACTCGGATACCAAGCTCCTTGGCTTTAGCCAAAATCTGTTCCCGTTTTCGCCCACCGACGCTTGAGCCTATCCGAACCGCTTGCTTGCTCGTGTTAAGTCCCTCAAGATCACGGGGAGCATGCACCAGAACTTCGACAAATCCAGAAGGATGAACCCCCCGTACGCTTCTGGGCAATCGATAGCCAACTGAAACAATCGTCGGTTTTCCCTTTATGCCAAGACGCATCTTGCTGTCGCTGCCCCTAGGCTTGCGCCATTTCTCACCAAGCTTTGCGAACCTAAACCACTCCTGACGCCTGAATTTAGGAGTACGTTTTTTTCTTGTCATTCCCATGTCCTCCCCACAATATAACAACCGTCTTGAAAGACGCGTGGATCGCGGTGCCTGATGAAAGTTGCCTGTTCGATGTTAAATGCCGTCTGTCCGACTTCGTCCTTATTGATGCCTTGGACAATTATTTCGTCCCCTTTTACTTCCACGTTCACGTCACCGACGATCTTAGCCACGCGGGGGGCCCGCTCACCGAGAAAGTTTTGAATCAGTACACGCTTCCCTTCGATCTTTACCGTGATCGGAAAATGCGAGTAAACCACGCGGAGCTTGTAGTTGAAACCGGCAGTAACGCCCTTAAACATATTAACCAGACGAGCTCGAACCATACCAAGTGCAGCCCGATGCTTTCGACGCGAAGATGATATTTCGATAATAATCTTTTTCCCCTCCATTCTCAGTTCAATTCCGGGGACATCGAATTCACGTGCGAGTTTGCCCTTCGATCCACTAACCTCAATCGCCTTGCCCGAGAGCTTAAGCTCCACACCTTCGGGCACCTCTATCTCTCCTCTGATTTTTGCCATTGCCATTTGGGCACCATCACACGACTCAGCATTCTTTTAGTCTTTCATAACATTTTAGGGCACTTGATATAAGGTTTAGACATGACGATTTTTGGTGGAACATGAAAAATTCATTTAAGCTGAAGATTCATGAGTGCGCGGAGATAGAAGAGGAAGCCTTCCACATACCGAAGTCGTGGACTGAATAATTAGTAAACGTACGCTAAAAGTCGCCCGCCCAAACCCTGCTCTTCAGCCTGTCGGTGGGATATTACCCCTCGCTGGGTGGAGACCAATAGCAGACCAAACCCAGCCGCGGGTAGGTAGCGCTTCTCCCACTGCTCGTAACCGTCGCGCTTCACGGCGTATCGGGGTTTTATCACTCCACATCCGTTTATCTTACCCTGCAGCACGACCCTGAACTTCCCACCGCGGCCATCGTCGATGAACTCGAACTCACCTATGAATCCCTCCCCCTGCATGATGCGCAACACCTCGCTAATCAGCTTCGATACGGGGGCAACTATCACCTCGCGCTTTCGAGCACGCTCGTAGTTCTCGATTTTTGATAGCGTGTTGGCTAGAGGATCTAACAGCATCTGCTCACCCATATTTTTTGAACCCCATCTTCGGCGCTAGTTCGCGGAAGCAGCGTCGACACAACTTTAGCCCGTATTGTTGGTATACATGTCCATATCTGCCACATCGGATGCACTTATGGGTCCCCCGTCCAAACTTCCGCTTTGGCATTAGACCACCTGAACTCCAAATTTTTCGGTGATGAAATTTATTGCTTCCTCTTTAATGATACAGTGCCTTTTTGGTATCGCCTTTGGTTGACGCCTCCTGCGCCTAACCCGATATCCGGGCCTCTGAAGCGTCACACAAACGTCTATCCCGAAGATGCCTATTTCTGGATCATAAGAAATGCCTGAGATATCAATGTGCTCCTTGACCCCGAAAGCGAAGTTTCCCTTACCATCAAAACACTTTTCGCTGAGACGACGTTCGACTGCATCGAACAATCGCTTTAGAATTTTTGTAGCTCCCTCGCCTCGCAGCGTAACCTTACAACCTATGAGTTCACCTTTCTTAACTCCCCATTCCCTTATCGTCCGCTTCGCCTGCGTTCGCGCTGGTTTTCGTCCTGTGATGCTTTCCAGCACCCGCTCGGCCTTCGCGAGCTTGTCGCCGCCCTCGCCGACTCCTATATTTAGGATAACTTTCTCGATTCGAATCTCGCGCATCATGTTCATGCGGGTGCCTCCTGCAACAAAATGGCGGGCTTCTCCTTTCCAACAACGAATACGTAATGTTCGGGAGCTTGGAAAGTTTCGCCGGCGGCCTCGAACGTCACGATGTTTGGCTGTGTGCCCTCGACCAGCTTGACATCGGTTATGGTGCCGACCTTGCTCACGTTTTTCCCACCAGTGACCAACGCTGCGACCCCTTTCTCAAACGGAAATCGCTCGAGCACCTTGAACTCGGGTAGGGCAAGCTTTACCACATCTCCAGGCTTGAATTCATCGAAATCTCCGATGAGTGCCTTGCCGTCGTGGAAAGAGAGCTGAACCCGCTTGCCCCGTACGATGTCTTTGCGCATGACCTTGCAAAGCTTCAAAGACGTTTCAGCTTTATCTATCTCATGGAGGACTAGACGCCCGCGGTTGTCTAGAAGCACTCGATAGTTTTGGTTCAAGGTGAGTAATTGCACCACATCCATCAGGCCAACGGGGAACTTGGGACTTCGCCTCACCCTGCCGTCCACGAGCACTTGCCCTCCTGCGAGAATTCTATCTGCTTCCCGAGCGGTTCGGGCAAGCGAGAGGTAATCCCTCAAAAGCAGCCTAAGCGGCAGGGAACTCTTGCGAGGATGGGGACCGGGTGAGGGCTTCACCATCCAAGGGAAAGACTTGCGCGGAAGCTTCAGTGCCCGCGGCGCAGCGTAGCGTTTCATGTGTCTACTTTGTCCTTTTTTCGCCACTTTTTGACCTCCTCTCGAGCACCTTATCGCGCTCCTTGTCTGAGGCTAGCTTTATCAATACAACGTTCGAGGGCGCGAGTGGCCTATCGACTTGAGTTCCATCAGCCTTGGTAGTTGTTGCTCCCTGAACTTGGATACGGCGTCGCTTAGTATCTACCTCGAGCACATCGCCCTCAAGCTTCTTAAAGTCGCCCTGCATGACCCGCACTTTGTCCCCCTTCCGTACGGGTAGGGAACGCGTTTTGTATTTTCCTCGGAGCTCGCGGCTGAGGGGTGCGGAAAGGAATCGGTGCCTCCGGTGCAAGGGCGCGGCGTAAAGCGCTAAGTGTTGTTTTCTAGGCTGTTTGCTCACCATTGCTCATACCACCGTTGAGGCTATCCCAGCTACGCGGGGCCACCGCTCGGCTGCCTCTCGAGCCATGGGTCCTTTAATCTCCGAACCCCTAGGAGCCCCCTCAGGGGTTATCAGAACTGCTGCGTTGCCCTCAAATTTTATCCGCATCCCATCTGTGCGGCGATACTCCTTGCGCTGGCGGATGATGATTGCGCGGACGAGTTGTTTCCGAAACTCGGGGGTGCCCCTCTTGACCGAGGCGATGATGTGGTCCCCTATCCCTGCCTTGCCCATGCGCCTACGTCGGCCGTGATAACCGACGACGTTCACGATCTGCAGCTCCCTGGCCCCCGTGTTGTCGGCACAGTCGAGACGCGCGCCAATCGGCAACGCCCGTATTGGAGCCATCGCGGTCACACCAATCGAAGTGCCAACACCTTTCTTCCCCATACTAAGCCCCCAGCTTCTGCACGACGACGAATGCTTTGGTCTTGCTTAGTCGTCGACACTCCATAATTTTCACCTTATCACCAACGCGAGCGGCGATGCAGGGTGGGTTGTGAGCATGGAGCTTGGAGGTGCGGCGTTCATATCGCTCGTATTTTGTGATTACCTGCATTCGCTCCATCTCAATCGTAACAGTACGTGACATCTTATCGCTCACCACGACGCCTTCGAAAGTTCTGCCTCGTACCGAAAGCGTACCGTGAAAGGGACACTTTGGATCGGAACATCGCTCCTTTGGTGGTTTTATTCCCATGCCTACCATAGCTTTACCTCCTTCGCTTCACTCGCTCCTCAGGCTGCCCGACGAGCTTCGCTCCGTCGACTTCGACTTTCTCGCCACTAGGGCGGGTGAACATGAATTTAGAGCTCGCCTTAGGTACGATCTTGGTCCTGCCATCCTGCTCGATCATCAGTATGTCTCGCGTTTCGTCGACGATGGTGCCATAAGTGCCGAGCAGCGTAGGATCCGAACTATTCGTGACCCTAGCCTTGAGCCCAATGAGCTCATGCCGCAGCACGTTTCGCTTAGTTATCGGCATACCCTTCACCTATCTCGTGTCGATCATATCAGGGGAGAAACCCATCTCCACGAGTACCTCCTTCGCTCGGGTTTTGTGATTGCCCTGAAGCTCGATGTGACCCTCTTTCGAGGTTCCTCCGCACGCGAGCTTCGATTTCAAGCTCTTCGTCAGTTCCTTGATATCAAGTTGTTTTTCATCTATGCCTTCAATAATGGTCATAATTTTGCCGTATTTTCGCTTGATTGAATATACATTGATCCGCTGCTGTTCGCGGGCGATCTCCTGGCAGACGCAGAGTTCTTTGGGCAAACCACAGACCTTACACACCTCTGGCAGCTCTCATGCACCTCCTTTTTGTTTTTCTTTCATGATGGTGAGTATCCGAGCTATCGTATGCCGAAGATCGCGTATCCGCGCCGGGTTCTCAAGCGAGCCTCCTGCGGCTGCCGTGGCGCGCGTTCGGGCGAGTTCGGCTCGAAGTTCTCTAATCTTTGCCTTCATCTCCTCAACGCTCAAGTCTCGAATCTCACTGGACCTGAGTATCGCCACTTTTATCGTCCTCCTCGGGTTTAACTTCTTTTGCTTCTTCTCCCTCGGCGGCCTTAACCTTCTCCTGCTCCTCACCCGCTTCCACTGCTGGAACAGCTTCCGCTGGTTTGGGGATTTCCTCAGCTGCAATTTTGATCTCGTCGGGTAGTGGGACCCCAGGTGGCATTATTAGCACCTTTACCCCTGCTATCCCTGGCTTCAGCTTCGCGGCCGCGTAACCGTGGCTAACTAATTTTTCCGCTGGTTCCCCCGCCTTGCTGAGATAACCCTGATAGAAGCGTTGAGTACGGGTGCGTTCTCCAGCTATCCTACCTGAGATCGTGACTTCGGCGCCCCTGGCACCAGCGTTCATTACCCTCCGTAGCGCAGTGTGCCCAACCCGCCTCGCGCTTATCCCACGCTCGAGGGCGAACGCGATTCGCTTCGCCATAATAGGGGCGCAGAGTTCAGGCTTCATGAGCTCGACGACTTCGACCTGCGGGTTCTCCAACCCAAATTTTTGGGCAAGCTCATCAGTGAGATGCTTTATGCTCTTTCCCTTACGCCCAATCACCATCCCGGGCCGCTCGACATAGAGTGCGACCCGCGTGCCGGTTGGGATTCGCCTGATGTCTGCCCCACCGTACCCCGCCCGCTCGAGTTCTCGCGCTAAGAACTCCTCGAGCTCCATACGTTTTAAGCCGAGTTTAATGAAGGTGCGCTCCACTGGCACTAGGCTGCCTCCTTGAGGATTATCTCCACATTAGTCAGCGGCTTGTTGAATGGGGTGGCTCGAGCGAAAGCGCGGGGCAAAAATCCGGGGATTGTGATTCCCTTATGGGCGCTTGCGTGCACAATTTTGAGTTTCTCCGCGTCGAGCCCCTTGTAAGTTGCGTTGGCCTCAGCATTCTCCAAAACTTTTAGAATTGCGCGTGCTGTTTTAACCGGAAATTGTCCGCTTCCTCCTGCCCCCCGCCTGTGTGGGATCTTCTTTCGATGGCGCTTGAACGGGACGGGCTTTTTCTTATCAACAACCGCTTGCAAATACTCCTTGGCCGTAGCTAGTTTCATGCCCCTGATTGTCCTGCAGACCTCCATCGCGTGCTTGGGTGAGACCCGCATTTCTCTGCCGAAAGCTTTCGCGCATGGTTCATCCACTTTTGTAGAATAACCGAATTTAGGCATTACATCACTTCAACGGAACATACAAAGAGCTGCGGGTTGCCCCAATACCAGGCGTTCCATGGGTGACCTTCCGGCGCGTCTGGGAGAACTCGCCGAGGCGGTGACCGACCATCTCCGGCTTCACCTCGACCATGACGAACTCCTTTCCATTGTGGATGGAGAACTTCAGGCCGACCATCTCAGGCAGGATTACCATCTCTCGGCAATGGGTTCGGATGGGGGCCTCTATTTTTCCAGCCTCTCGCGCCCTTCGAATGCGTTCGATCAACTTCTTCTCTCGGGGCGTGAGGCCGCGGACGAGCGAGCGCCGCTGACGTGCTGGCAGGAGCTTTGCGAAATCGTCGAGCGTAAGCTTCCGGAGCTCCTCAATCGAATAACCCCTAAACGTAAACTTCTTCGGCATGTTTTTACCTCTTACCAGTTCTCTTTGCCGCTATTAATCCCACCTTTTGTCCAGGCGGCGCACCCATTCCAACGGTTTTCGGCCTGCCTGCATGCTTGCCCCTGCCTCCCCCGAAGGGGTGGTCGACTACATTCATTGCGACACCCCGCACATGAGGGTATGGCTTCCCTCGCGAGAGCATAGCGTGATAACGCTTTCCGGCCTTGACGAACGGTTTCTCTAGACGCCCACCACCAGCTACAACCCCCACGGTGGCTCGGCAACGTGGGTTGAAATCCCTAATTTCCCCCGAAGGGAGCTGGACTGTCGCACGACCGATGTCGTGGGCAATCAGGATACCATGGGTGCCGGAGGCGCGAACAAAGCGTCCCCCATCCCCCGGTCTTGATTCGATGTTGTGAAGTGGGGTGCCCTCCGGAATCTCAGCAAGTGAGAGCGTGTTGCCCGGCTTGATAGGGGCTGAGATACCACACATTATTTTATCGCCCACTTTTAACCCCTCAGGCGCGAGCACCAAACGCTCTTCCTTATCACCATACCTTATCCTAGCCACCGGGGCACTTCTGCCAGAATCATGCAGAATGTCTATCACGACTGCCTCAGCCTCCTTTTCGGCTGGAGGTAGCTTAACCTCACCGAGCTTTCGCCAAGACTTTGCACGGTAGGTGGGCGCCCCTTTGCCGAGCCTTTGAGCTCTTATCCGCTTTCCCATCAGATCATCCCCAGTTTCGAGGCTATCTCGTCCGCCATGAATTCAGGCGCGAGCTTCACATAGGCGCGTTTTCGCCCATCTGGGATTACCTCTATTTTCACGCTATCGACTTTCACTTCAAAAAGCAGCTCAATCGCAAGCTTCACGTCCGATCGGGTTGCATCGTTCGCCACGATAAACATGAGCTTGTTTTCAGATTCGATTAGCTTCACGGCCTTCTCTGTAGCCTGTGGGTAAAGCACGACTTTGTGCGGGTCCTTCATACGAACAATCCTCCGGCGAGCTTTTGAATAGCTCCTTTTGTCCATACTGTAAGCCTCCCTGCAACGCCTCCAGGGGCGAGCTGTTCCGCGTTAAGAGTTCTAACTTTCACGACCTCGACGCCGGGCAAGTTCCTCGCACCGAGTTTGATGCCCTTGTCTTCGCCCACCACGATAAGTGGACCGACAGCCTGCCGATATCGCCTGCTGCGCATCTTGCCGCGCCCTGCCCGCACTCGCTTACTCCTAGCTACACGCTGCACGTCCTGCCACAACCCGAGCTTTTGGAAGATTTCCTTCGTCTGGCTGGCCCGCCCAATCCCCTCAAGCTCGTCAGTCACCACGAGCGGCAGTTCAGCAACGCTTTCAACGATGTGCCCCCTTGAGCTGACCAACTTTTTCTCCTTGGTAGCAGCGACCGTCGAGCGAACGGCAAGCCGGCGTTCTTTTCGGTTGATACGCTCGCGGAGAACCTTTTCGACTTTCGGTGGGTGGGCCCGCCTTCCGCCGACCGTGAAGGGAGCAAAAGCTCCACGTCCAGCAGCGGGGTAACGAGTTCCCTTCACACGACGAACTCGAGCAACGCCATGCCCCTTCCCCCATGTCTCGGCGGAAGTGCGCTTGCCCGCCATCCAGTTAGCCCCCCAAGGCTGAAGCCGGGCAGTCTGGGCAGCCATCACCGCGCGCTTAATAACATCAGGTCTGAACTGCTCATCGAAGATTGCCGGGAGCTCTATCTCCTCGACGGGTTTACCCTCAAGAGAATATACGTGGACTTTCATTTTCATGCACCCTGCTGGGAAGCCATGCTTATGTAAGTGATAGAGGGCGGCGAGGTCGGAGTTCCAGCGGGCAAGCGCATGGGTTGTCGGAGTTGCACAAGCCGTTTCGTGGGGCTTGGCACCGATCCCGCGAGCACGATGAAATCTCCCTTGATTGGACCATACCTGAGGAAACCACCACTTGGCGTCACCTCCTTCCCATCACCCCCGAGCTTTAAAATGCGCTTGTTGAAATCCGTGCGCTGGTGGTAGCCCATCTGTCCTGCGGCGGGGACGGTCCACATTACCCGCGCGGGCGACCAAGGGCCGAGCGTCCCAACTTGGCGGTGCCCCTCCTTGGTCTTGCGAGGCAAAATTTTGATTCCCCAGCGTTTGACGGGCCCCTGGAATCCTTTGCCCTTAGTGATCGCGAGCACATCGACGTATTCACCCTCTTTAAAAACATCGGCAACGCGGACCTGCTTCCCCAGCAATCCCTTGCAGTAATTCCACCTTTCCTCTACCTTGCTGCCTCCGACGCGGATTTCAATCAAGTCTGGCTTTTTCTTGCGCACGTTGCTGGCGCGGGGCTGTGTACACGCGAGTACACGAACGTCAACAATTTTTCCCTCTTTGATGAGTGCTTCTGCGCGCTCGAACGCTTTCTGCTGGTCGTACTTTTTGGGCAAGTTCATCGTTTTAGCAAGATCCTTCGGCAGCTCGCTCGCCCAGATATCCGTTGCAGCGTTGAGTCCCCGGGTGGTCGAGCTGTACAGACGAGCAGAACAGATGATAAGAGGGGGGGTCTCGATGACCGTAGCAGGAATATTTATCTCTTGGCCCGAAGTCAGGCTTTTCTTGCGGTCGTCTATCATAAAGACTTGGGTCATTCCTGCCTTGTAGCCGACAAACCCTTGGAGGCGTAGGGTAGCTTCCGCTGGCCAAGCCCGCACATGGGCGATTGGGCGTGGGGCTCGCACTCGCGGCATGTAGGCGAGTGAGCCCCGCCTCGGACGGTGTTTTCGCCTTCCCATTTTATCCCTCGATGAGCGCGTTCAGCAGCGCGAGCGTTGCCACAAGCGCTTCCTCTGTTCGAACGGTGGCAGCCCCTTGGCTCGGGATCGTGTTGATTACGACGTCGAAGAGTTTGCCCGCATCGACGCCTTGGCGCTCGCAGATTTCGAAGAGGCCCGCATAAGAGCCCCCGAAAGCCACCGCCACGCTGCGAGGATTGCTACTCCTTATCGCTTGCACAGCTTCATATAAATTTTGGCCGTGCCGCGACGTTCCTATCGTATAATCTACTTTCAGAACTTTTAAAGCATCTGCGAGGGTTTTCGCCCGTAGGACTTCGTAGCCCCAGTATTCACCGACTGCGTTCCGTGGTACCTGCTCGATTGCGCGTTTGCCCTCACCCAAACCTTCTCCGAGTCTAACCGTTACCCGCTGACCAACCCTAAGTTTTTCACTTGTGAAACCACGCTCATGTATACCGAGTTCAAGCAGGCTACCACTTTTGCCCACGTCTATAACGACGGCTTCACGATAATTGCCAGCGACGGTTTTTTCATCTGCGAGCGGGTGGGAGGGTATACGCAGCGGCGGTAGCAAACCAGCGTAGCGAAGCTCTCGCGCACGTGGAAATAGGAGTTTGCGCAGATATTGCGGCGTTTCCATATAATGCAAAAGTGTTGAGATAATCTTGGTCTCTAAGGCTTGATTTTTAACGTGGGGGTCATCGTCGTGATAAATGCAAACCTTACCAACACGAAAAATCGCTAGCGCACGCCCGATTGAACCAATCTTGAGGGTTTTCTGTCGAAAGTCAGGTGCATCAGCAACGAGCGAGGACGGCAGCAGCACGAAAAACGATGTGGATGTTCTGGGCATCATCGCTTAACCCTTTGCAACTCCCACAGGTTTCAAGCGGGCGACCATTCGAGCGATTCCCGCCCTATGGGACACCTCACAGACCTTATGGATATCTTTATAACTTCTTGGCGCCTCCTCTGCGATTACCGAAATCTTAGCTGCTCGCACTATGATGCCCTTCGACTCGAGCTCTTTCTTCACATCTTCACCCCAGAACTGCTTGAGCGCCGCCGTGCGGCTCATGTGGCGCCCTGCGCCGTGGGCGGTCGAAGCAAACGTCTCCTGCATCGCCCGCTCGGTGCCCACGAGCACGTAGGAGGCAGTGCCCATATCCCCCGGGATAAGCACCGGTTGCCCAACGCTACGGTAAATGGCGGGCACACTTGGGTGTCCAGGGGGAAATGCTCTTGTAGCACCTTTCCGATGTACACAAACTTTCTTGCGTCCTCCGTCAATTTGGTGCTCCTCAAATTTAGCGATGTTATGTGCGAGTCCATAAACAAGGCGGAGACCCAATTTTTCCGCGTCCTGTCCAAAGACTTGCTCGAACGATTGTCTCACCCAATGTGTAATCATCTGTCTATTTGTGAATCCATAGTTTGCAGCGCACGCCATCGCTGCGAGATATGCCTGCCCCTCAGGCGAATTTATTGGAACATTTACAAGCTCTCTATCAGGGAGAGTTATGCCATATTTTCTAACGATACGTTCCATAGTTCTTAAATAGTCCGAGCAAACCTGATGGCCCAGACCTCTCGATCCGGTGTGAATCGTGACCGTGACTTGCCCCTCGTGGGTTATCCCAAAAGAGGAAGCGACTTCCTGGTCAAAAATTTTATCTACCACTTGAATCTCCAAGAAATGATTTCCACTTCCAAGGCTGCCAAGCTGGGGGAGGCCGCGTTCTTTTGCACGTTGGCTTACTCTACTCGCATCAGCACCGGCAAGGCACCCTCCCTCTTCAAGTCTTTCCATGTCTTCTTCCCAGCCAAAACCATTCTCAACAGCCCACCTTACACCGTTCTCAAGAACTTCATCAAGCTGGGAATAGGTAAGCTTGACCTTTCCCCTGCTACCCAACCCTGAGGGCACGTTTCGGAAGAACGCGTCTACAAGTTCGCGGAGTTTCGGCTCGATGTCTTTTTTGTCAAAATTGGTCTGCAACAACCGCACTCCACAGTTGATGTCGTATCCTACACCTCCGGGGCTAACAACACCCATCTCAGCGTCGGTGGCCGCAACCCCACCTATCGGAAATCCGTATCCTTGATGACCATCTGGTAGCGTTATCGAGTATTTGTAGATGCCCTGCAGGAATGATACATTCGTGGCTTGCTCCAGCGTCATATCCCTGCGCATTTCATTTAGCAGCTCGGCGTCAGCGTATATCCGAACTGGAACTCGCATCCCAGGCTTGTGGTCCTTAGGAATCTCCCACCGCACATCGTCGATTTGCTTAATCTTATCTGTCCACACCATTTTTACACCTTAAACTAATAGGTGCTCGTAAAGTTAATTACTCTTTGGTTTGAAAAACGTGCAATTTTTTAAATATCTACGACCGCTTGCACCGAGCAGCGTTCAGGTTCACACTTGATTTCCATCATGTGGTAGGTCATCGCCTTGACTGCGGTTCTCTCGGGGTGCTTAGTCGGGTCAAACGGTTCTCCCCAAACTCGAGCAATGAGCTTGAAACCACCATTGGCCCCAGAAATTGATACCTTGAACTTTGACATTACCAAATTTTGGGTGTCGTGAAAGTAGAGTAGTCGATTTAACCAATCGTAAAGCAGCGCCCCCTCGTCCTCAGCCTCCAGCTCGACCTTGACTTCCTCGCGCGGCTCGACTTTGCTCGTATCGACCATCACCTCGAAGAGAGCAAGCGCCGCGTTCTCGAAGGCCTCAGCTAAGTCGTGACCGTAAGCGCGAAAGCCGATGTCCGACGGGTGCTCGACCCACTCGAAGCGCTTCATGGTTATCATTTAATTCTAGGATGGTTTGGGATAAATCTAACCGAGGCGCTGAACGGGCACCCTAGCAGGTTCTAGAGGATAAGGAGGATTTCCACGCTCATTTTGCCACCTCGACATTAGGCGGATTTATATTTAAGACGAGAAGCGATACGGGTAAAAGGAGGATGGGGATGTGATATGATAAAAATAGAAAATCTTGAGTTCATATATCCAAAATCAAAAAAGAAAGCATTAAACGGAATTTCTTTCCAAATAAAGGAAGGAGAAATCTTTGGGTTCTTAGGACCAAATGGTGCAGGGAAGACCACCACACAAAAGGTAATCATAGGACTACTCAAAGGATACGGCGGAAATGTTGAATTACTAGGTAAAGACCTTCAAAACTGGAGATCAGACTTATATGAGAGAATTGGTATCTGCTTCGAATTCCCCAATCATTACCAGAAACTAACCGCCTTGGAGAACCTAGAACTGTTTGCTTCTTTTTACAGTAGGAAAACCGTTAATCCTCATGAACTGCTGAAAATGGTAGACCTAGACCAAGACGCCAATCAGAGGGTAGGCGCATTTTCCAAGGGTATGCAAATGAAACTAAATTTCATACGGGCATTGCTCAACAACCCTCAAATACTGTTTCTAGATGAACCCACCACTGGTCTTGACCCAGTCAGCTCCAGACAGGTCAAAAACATCATCCTGAAAAAGAAAAAGGAGGGCAAATCAATCTTTCTTACAACGCATAATATGACTGATGCTGACGAGCTTTGTGACAGGGTAGGATTCATAATAGATGGCAAATTAAACCTGATTGCGAGCCCAAAGGAACTTAAGATAAAACATGGCAAAAAAGTCGTCAGAGTGGAATATCTCAAAGGCGATAAACTCATACGGGACAAGTTCCAACTGGCAAATCTTGGTACGAACAGCAAATTCATTAAACTGCTAAAAGGAGGGCAAGTTCAGACCATCCACACTGCTGAGGCAACTCTAGAGGATGTATTCATTAAGGTTACTGGAAGGCAGCTGGAATGAATCAACTTAAGACAATGATCAAATGGGAGTTCATCCTACAATCCAGGTACAAGATAATCCATCTCTCGATAGCAAGCGTTGTACTGTACTACCTAGCCATTAAGGCAATACCATTCATTGACACGGAATACTTTCGTACCGTGTTTTTGTATTGGGATCCGGCACTAATTGGCATCATGTTCGTTGGAGCACTAGTGCTATTTGAAAAAACCGAAAACACACTCCAAGCACTCACCGTCACACCAATGGAGACACGAAACTATTTTCTTGCTAAGATAATATCACTCACTACGCTTTCGGTTGTAGCAGCTTTGCTGTTTTTATTCCTTGTTCATGGATTCGAGTTCAACTACCTTTACATGTTCCTTGGAATAATTCTCACATCCGTGTTTCTTATACTGCTTGGCTTCATCTTGGTGTCAAGATGCAAAAGCATAAACGAATATTTACTCACGGTGGGGCTTTCATCTCTGGTATTGTTCATTCCCCCAATGCTGCACGTATCCGGATTGTATGAAAACGTTATATTCTACCTATGGCCTTCACAGACATCCTTTTTCCTACTCAAAGGGGTGTTCAGCGAAGTCGCCTTATGGGAGACAGTATATTCAGTTGTTTATCTGTCCTTATGGACAGCTTTATGCTATCATCTCGCAAAGAGAGCGTTCTACAAACATATAGTAATGGGGGGAAAGTAAAGTGGCATACGCCAGCAAACTACTCGCAAGCGACTTAAGAAGCATCATAAGAGAAAGATTGTATCTTTACGCCTTTGCATTATATCCAATAATTTTCGCTGTGGTGGCCAGGTTCGTCATCCCATGGATTTCAGAGAATGTGTACTACCTCGAACCATTTTACCCCATGTTGTTCATGATGATGGCTATTTTACTGCCTATGACGTTTGGTTTCATCACTGCGTTCCTCATCATGGATGAGCGCGATGAAAACCTGCTAACGGTGTTACGTGTCATGCCTATTTCAAGGAGCGCCTACCTCATCTACAGAATGTTATTAATGACGTTGTTCTCGTTTATCTATGTCGCCATGTTTCCGGCACTAACCGGCCTTGTGGAAGTCCCATTTCTTTTGTATCTGCCGGTTGCGGTTCTGTTTGCCGTGTTCACGCCGGTGATGGCGTTGATAATAAACGTACTTGCAAGTAACAAAGTACAAGGTTTCGCCGTGATGAAAACGCTTGGAGGTGCATTCCTCCTACCCCTCTTCGCCTTCTTCATCGCCGAAAACTGGAAGTATGTTTTCGGCCTGGTCCCAAACTTCTGGACATTCATGGCCCTCGACAAAGTATTAACCATCGGTATTCATGATTACATTCATCTAGGAGTAGGATTTGCTGTGCACCTTGCATTACTATCTGTACTCTTCCATAAATTCAACAAGAAATTTTAAAAACAGAGATTATACGGGTTTTATCTGAAGGAATCTTAAACAATAAACTCCTCTCT
>CAYFPZ010000098.1:0-13105 GCA_964345105.1 Hadarchaeota archaeon (SeqCode) | reverse complement strand
AAACCCGAGAAGCTCACGGGACCCCAGCAGAAGCTGTATGACTTAATCGTCAGGCGATTCTTCTCGGTCTTCGGAAAGCCGGCGCTCGCTGAGAGCATCCGGGTCGATTTGGATGTGGGAGGGCAACCTTTCTTCCTGAGGGGGCGACGGGTGCTCGAGGAAGGGTGGCTCGCCTACTACGGCCGCTACGGGGCCACCGAGGAGATAATCCTGCCGCAGCTCAGCGAGGGGCAAGAGCTCGCGGTGAAAGAGGTGAAATTCGAGGAGAAGGAGACCCAGCCCCCGTCCCGCTACAATCCCTCCTCAATCATCAAGGAGATGGAACAGCTTGGAATTGGGACAAAGGGTACCAGGGCACCCATCCTGCAGAACATCTACACGCGGGGCTACATCTTCGGCGACCAGATCACCGTCACCGACTTGGGTATGGAGGTCATCGACGCCCTCCTCAAGCACTGCCCAGAAATCGTGAGCGAGGAGCTGACCGCGCAGTTCGAGCGTGAGATGGATGCGATCCAGGAGGGTAAGCGTAGCAAAGATGAAATCATCGAAAAAGCGAGGAATGAACTCGACAAACTCCTGGGAAAATTTAGAACTCATCAGCTCGAGATAGGCAAGCAGCTGGGCGAGGCCTACCGCATCACCCGCCAGAAACAGCGCATCGTGGGGAAGTGTGCGAGGTGTGGTGGAGATTTGAAAATAATTGTTTCGCGTGCCACCCACAAGCGTTTTGTCGGGTGTTCAAACTACCCGCAGTGCAAGAACTCTTTTCCCCTACCCCAAGCCGGAATGATTATCTCGCTCGGAAAAACCTGCAAACAGTGCGGGGCCCCGATGATTCAGATAAACCGCGTGGGGGCGAGGCCCTACCGGATGTGCATTGACCCGAAGTGCCCGAGCAAAGTGAAGTGGGGCAAAAATAAACGGGCGAAATCAGAGTCAAGTAGCTAGGATTTTGACTTCCCGACCAAACCGAAGTGCGCGAGCATCGCCTCGAGCTGAATCCGCTCGTTCGCTCCCTCGATGAGTCTGAAATCGAACTCGCCCACTTTGTCGATGAGTTCAATCTTCGCGCGCTCGGGCAGGTCGAGGTTAAAGACTTCGCGGTGGACCTGCTGCAGAATGTCCTCGCCCGCCAGCCCCTGGCCGATGAGCAATTCGTAGAGTTTGTTCCGCGCTTCCTCGAATTTTCCTCCAATCGCGAGTTCAAGCATCTGCCGGACCTCCTTCGGGTGCGCCGCAGCACTCACCTCGTAGATGGTCTTTTCGTCCACCTTCCGCTTCAACGCGGCTGCAGCTTGGAGCACGTTGATCGCCCGTCGCATGTCGCCCTCGCTGATGTTGATTATTGCCTTGACAGCGTTATCGGTTAAAGTGAGTTTTTCGCCGCGAGCTATGCGCTTGAGCATTTGGGTGATTTCATTTCCCGAAAGGCGCCTGAAGCGAAATATGGCGCAGCGCGATTGGATGGGCTCGATGATGCGGCTCGAGTAATTGCAAGCTAAGATAAATCGACAGGTGTGGGTGTACATCTCCATTGTTCGCCGCAATGCGTGCTGGGCGTCCGATGTTAAGGCGTCGCTCTCGTCGAGGTAAATTATCTTGTATGGAAAATCGCCGATGGGCCGTGTTCGAGCGTAGTCTTTGACCTTGGTTCGGATCACGTCTATCCCACGTTCGTCGCTAGCATTCAAATCCAGCAAATTTGGCCGCCAACCATCGCCAAAGATTTCATGTGCTATGCAGAGCGCCGCGCAAGTCTTGCCGACGCCTGGTGGGCCAGCAAACAAAAGATGTGGCAAAGATTTTTTTTCGACGAACATTTGAAGCCTGTTCACTACTTCCTGCTGTCCCACAATTTCCTTGAGCTTTTGGGGGCGATATTTCTCGACCCATATCTCCTCTACTTCAACCATCTACGCCCGCCTCAGCTTCTCCCGCATTAGTTTCTTCGAGGTTTTTTCGTATGATTCGAGCAAGCTATCGAGCACTTTGTCGACTACCCCTCGCTCGAACTTCCTGCGGGAAATCTTAACTTTATAAACGTACCTCAGGCCGCCCCGTCCTTTGCACACGCTCGACTTCAGCAGGCCGCGTTTGCAGAGCGAGTTCATGATTGCGTTGATTCTCGAGCGATTAACCGAGTGTTTGATTTTCAAGAGGGTGTGAACGGTTCGGGCGGTCGCGCGTTTTTCCCGCCACATGATTGTCATAACCTCTGATTCAAGCGGGCTCAAGACGGTTCGCGTTCCCTTTCTGCTCGGTTTGTACTCAGTCCAGCCGAACAAATCAACCACCAAAAATCAAACGAAGATTAACTTGCTGAAATAAAAATGTTAGCCCCCCACAGTAACACCGTTAATTTTATTGACTCGAGCTGTGAGTATCTGATTCTTTTAAAAAGTTTATCTTTGATATAATAGTGTTGGTGGAGACGTTGGAGATTTGGATCAACAACTCCATTAACACCTTAATAGCATTGTTCGCGTTTATTGCTACCATTTACATTCTTCGCGCGATTATCGCTGGCAAACTCAAAAGGCTCAGAGGATACCAGAAATTGGCGGACATTTTTTATGGCATCGTATTTCTACTTTTTTGTTTAAGCCTTCTATACATCTGGGGAGTTTTATCCTTGATAGTAAGTTTAGCTGCTGCACTTGGGATCATAGGTGTGATTTTTGGATTTGCATTTATGACCGTGTGGCTCTCGAATGCTATAGCTGGAGTAAGCCTCATTTTCGATAAGCAAGTACAAGTCGGTATGAAGATTAAGATCGACGGCACGAAAGGGAAGATAGTTCAGATATCCCTCACTTCAACTAAGATGGCCACAGACGATGGAAAATTGATGATAATCCCGAATAAGAGCTTTCGTGAACGTCCCTATTTGATTCTTGGAACTCCTCGAAGTCAAAAATTCAAAACTCGTCGATAATGGTTCATGTCAAATAAGTTTACATTACCGCCCACGATATTTTTAGGGTTAAACCCAAACTAGGTTAAGGGTTTCAAAATGATTCAACCTGCTGTAAAGGCTTACGATGCGTGCAAATCCGAGCCGGAGATTCAAGCGTGGTGGCAGGCAAACGATATCTATGAAAAGGTGAAGCAGCTCCGCTCGGCTGCCAAGCCTTGGTACTTCCTCGACGGCCCACCCTACGCGAGCGGGGCCATTCATCTGGGAACCGCCTGGAACAAGATAATCAAGGACGCCGTCTTGCGCTACATGAGTATGAGCGGCTTCAACGTGCTCCGTCAACCAGGATGGGACTGCCACGGGTTGCCAATCGAAGTCAAAGTTGAGGAGAAGCTTGGCATCAAAACCAAAAAGGAAATCGAGCAGCGGGTGGGAGTTGAAAAATTCATCCAGCAGTGCAAGCAGTGGGCCCTCGACCACATCTCGCTGATGACCGAGCAATTCAAGCGCTTGGGTGTGTGGATGGACTGGGACAACCCTTACGTCACCTTCACCAACGATTACATCGAGTCGGCTTGGTGGACCCTGAGGCGCGCCCATAAACGTGGTCTCATGCGGAAAGACCTGCGGGTGATTCACTGGTGCCCTCGCTGTGAGACGGCGCTGGCAGAGCATGAAATTCGGGGAGAATATTACGACGTTCGAGACCCCTCGCTCTTCGCTCGCTTCAAGCTCCAGGACCGACCCAACGAATACTTGCTAATCTGGACCACTACGCCTTGGACTTTGCCCGCTGACATGGCGGTTTGCGTGCACCCTGAATACGTTTACGCGAAAGTCGCTGTTGGCAACGAGGTTTACATCTTAGCAGAGGCCCTCGTCGAGAAAGTCATGAAAGAACTCGAAATCAAAGAGTACCAAGTGCTCAGCTCGATGAGGGGGAAGGAGCTCAAGGGGTTGCACTACGAGCACCCGCTGCTCCAGGAGGTGCCGAAGCAGAAAGAGTATGTGCGGCACCACCGGGTGATCTGCGGCGAGTACGTGACGCTTGATGAAGGCACGGGCTGCGTCCACACCGCTCCGGGGCATGGAGAAGAGGACTTCGTGAGTGGGGTGCACTACGGCCTGCCGGTGTTCAGTCCTGTTGGTCCCGACGGAAAGTTTACCCAAGACGCTGGAAAATACAAAGGAATTTTCGTGAAGGAAGCTGACCGAGTGATTCTCGATGACCTCCGCCGGAATGGTGTGCTTATGAAGCACGGAGTCATCACTCATGCTTACCCCCACTGCTGGCGCTGTCAGACTCCTCTCCTCTTTCGCGCGACCGACCAGTGGTTCCTGCGCGTTTCACAAATCAAACCAAAAATTCTTGAGAAAAATGTCGAGCGCGTGCGATGGGTGCCGGACTGGGTCGCGATGCGCTACGTGAACGGAGTTGAGTCGGTGGGGGACTGGTGCATCTCCCGTCAGCGCTACTGGGGCATTCCTCTCCCAATTTGGGTATGTCAACAATGTAATGAGACAATTGTAATCGGCAGCGTGGAGGAGCTGAAGAACGCGGCGAAAATATCAATCGGCGAAATCGACCTGCACCGCCCCGATGTCGATCTAATCACGTTACGCTGCCCACAATGCGGGGCTGATGCCAAACGGGTACCAGATGTGCTCGACGTGTGGTTCGACTCAGGAATTGCTTCTTGGGCGAGCCTCGGTTATCCCCAGCGGCGCGAACGCTTTGAACAGCTCTGGCCCAGCGAGTTCATAACAGAGGGTGAGGACCAAGTGACGAAGTGGTTCTATAGCCAACAAGTTGTATCGGTCGTTGCCTTCGATGAGATGCCCTACAAGGCCGTGCTGATGCATGGGTTCGCCCTCGACGAACATGGACGGAAGATGTCGAAGTCGCTGGGGAACGTTGTGGATCCCCAAGAGGTCGTCAAAAAATATGGAGCAGACGTATTGCGCTTCTACATGCTGTCAGCGAACTCTCCATGGGAGGACCTCCGGTTCAGCTGGAAGGGGATAGAGGTCGTTGCGCGGATGCTGAATGTGCTCTGGAACGTTCACGTGTTCGCGACCACTTACATGGCGCTCGACAAATTCGACCCGAAAAAAATCGATCTAAAGAAGGTACGCGAAAACTTCATGCTCGAGGACTTTTGGATGATTTCCCGTATCAACAGCGTGACGCGTGATGCTACGAAAGCTTTCCAAGAGTTCGACTTACATCACGCCGCTCGGATCCTTACGTCGTTTGTGCTCGAGGATCTCAGCCGGTGGTACGTGCGACTCGTTCGCGAGCGCGTTTGGATCGAACGGGATGACCCTAGGAAGCTAGCGGCCTACGTGGTACTCTACCAATCCCTCCACAACTTGGTCAGGCTGCTCGCGCCGCTCATGCCCCATGTGAGTGAAGTGATGTACCGCGACCTAGTCAAGGCTGCAGACACTTGGGCACCGGAGAGCGTGCACATGCTTTCTTGGCCATCTGTCAATGAGCGAGCGATTGATGCTGAGCTCGAAAGAGGGATGAATATCGTGCGTACATTTGTTGAAGGGGGCGCGGCAGCTAGACAGCAGGCGCGACTGAAATTGCGGTGGCCTGTTAGCAAAGCTGTAATCCGGGCTTCCTCGCGAGAAGTTAAGTCTCTCCTCCAAGGACTTCGGGGCGTACTCCAGAGTCAGTTGAACTGCAAGGAGTTAGTCCTACTCGGGCCTGATGAGCAGAACGCCGAGTTCCGCCTCATGTGTAAACTTGATGTGCAACGCCTGCAGGAAAGACTGGGAAAACTCTCGCGGCTAGTCATCGATGAGCTTCGGAGGAGGGATGCCTTTCGTCTGCGCGCCGAGCAGCAACGTTATGGATTTGTGGGGCTGCAAGTCGAAGGACAAAAAGTCAGCGTTTCATCCGAAGAGCTGGGTTTTGAAGAGAGACTACCGGAAGATTTCGCCGTAATCCCCACGGAGTTCGGCAAGATAGCGATTGACACTCGAATGACTCCTGAGCTGCAGGCCGAGTGCTTGGCGCGGGAGCTCGTCCGACGGCTGCAGACGATGCGCAAGGAGTTAGATCTCGCGATGGAGGAGCAGGTCGACGTAGCGGTGGGCACGGAGGAGGATAAGTATATCACGCTTCTCGCTACTCAGCAAAGTTACATCTCGCGGGAGGTGCGGGCGCGAAACCTTCGCATCTGTCGCGCAAGTGAGGTCAAAGAACCAGGCTACATCAAAGAATGGAACGTAGATGGAGACCGTTTCAAACTACTCGTGAAGCGCCCATCTACCTAGCAGCGTTTCTTTTTCTTCGACTTTTTGCGCTTTGGCATTTCTTTCACCTTTTCTAATTATCTTATCCATAGATTTATTTCTATCTTTGTCGAACATCGAAGGACGGTTTTCTCGTACTCTACCGATGGCTGAAACATACCGAAAAGTTTGATATCCATTATTAGGATTGCTGAGAAAGGTCGGGATCGTATCCGGTGATTTTAATTGTGGTTTTTTGCATCACCCTTAGAATTTATAACCGCATCGCCAACTTTAAAGGGGCAGCAAATGCACAAGGCTTCCAAACTTTCTGGCTTTTACAAGCTGAGCCCAGAGAAGAGGCTGAAGATCGTGCGGGAGTTAGCCGGACTGAGCAAAGAGGAGGCTGAACTCCTTCGCAAGACCGGCGCGTTAGAGCTCAAGCAGGCAAATCGCATGATCGAAAACGTGATCGGCACTACTGAGTTGCCTCTAGGTGTAGCGACTAACTTCCTCATCAACAACAGGGATTACCTCATCCCCATGGCGATTGAGGAACCCTCAGTTGTAGCCGCTGCCTCGAATGCTGCGAAGATGGCCCGCTCGGGTGGTGGTTTCTTCACCGAGAGCACGCAGCCAATCATGGTGGGGCAGATCCAGCTCACAGATGTCAAGAACCCCAAAAAGGCGAGGGAGAAAATTCTCAAGGCTAAAAAGCGAATTCTGGCGAAGGCGAATGAACAGGATCCAATCCTCGTAAAGCTGGGCGGCGGCGCGAAGGACATAGAGGTACGGGTGCTCACCACTCACCTCGGTCCGATGACAATCATTCATTTGCTCATCGATGTGCGTGATGCGATGGGAGCGAACGTCATTAATACCATGTGCGAGGCGGTCGCGCCCCTGATTGAGGAGCTGACGGGGGGCAGAGTTTTTCTCCGAATAGTCTCGAACCTCGCCACTTACAGGTTGGCGCGCGTGAAGGCGGTCTTCACAAAGGAGGCGTTGGGTGGCGAGGAGGTTGTCGATGGAATACTTCAAGCCTATGCTTTCGCTGCCGCCGATCCCTACCGCTGCGCCACCCATAATAAGGGGGTGATGAACGGAATCATCGCGGTCGCCCTCGCGACGGCAAACGATACTCGTGCCCTTGAGGCTGGGGCCCATACCTATGCGGCGATGGGCGGCGCTTACAAACCGTTGACTCACTGGGAGCGAACGGTTGAAGGAAACCTATCCGGTAGGATTGAGCTGCCTGTGGCGGTGGGGACAATCGGGGGTGCCACGGCTGTGCACCCCGTTGCAAAAATTTGTAGAAAGATATTGGGCGTGCAATCGGCGCGCGAGTTAGGAGAGGTCATGGCGACGGTCGGGCTCGCTCAGAATCTGGCGGCGATTAGGGCACTAGCTACGGTTGGCATCCAAGCCGGCCACATGAAGTTGCACGCGCGAAACATAGCCGCAACGGCTGGAGCAAAGGGTGAGTTAATAGATAAAGTAGCGGCACGGTTGGTCGAGGAGCGCAAAATTAGGCTCGATCGTGCTAAGGAAATTTTAGTAGAGCTGACTAGGAAGAAATAAGACTGATGTAACAAATTCACCCATCTAAAAATTTTTTCTAGTACTCGTTTTTTGTCATCCGAAGGTGAATACTTTCAGTTACCTCTCTCTGAAAATCCCTATAAACGAGAAGCGGATAATTGTTTTGAGGCTGAGTCATGGAGCTAAATTTTGAACAAATGGTCCAAGAGATTTTAGATAATACAAAAATCGACCATGACGAGCTAATGAAGCGCATCCGGCAGAAGCAGAACGAACTCAGCGGTTTCGTGACCCTCGAAGGCGCGGCCACCATCGTCGGCCGGGAATTGGGGGTTGTTTTTAAGAGAAAAGAACCTGAGATTCGGACCCTACACATTGAGGATCTCATCCCGGGAATGTCCAAAGTAGACATCGTCGGCCGGGTCACCCGCATCTACGAACCGCGGGAGTTTCAGCGCTCTAGCGGTAAAGTTGGGCGCGTAGGAGGGCTGCTGGTTCAAGATAAAACCGGACAGATTAGAATTGCGCTATGGAATGACAAGACCTCGTTGATTGAGGGGGATAAGGTCCGGAAGGGAGATGCGGTTCAAGTCAAAGATGCTTACGTGCGCCAAGGATTGAACAAGCAGCCTGAGCTCAGTCTTGGGATGCGGGGCTCTTTACTCGTGAACCCCGACGACCCGCGCGTGTCGGACCTCCCGCCGCTTGTTGAAACTAAGGTTAGAATTACAGATCTCAAACCAGAGCTCATTGAGGTGGACATTACCGGCAGGGTGGTGACGACGAGCGACATCAGGGAATTTGAGCGTCCCGATGGAACCACTGGCAAGGTCGCGAGCCTCATACTCATGGACTCGACAGGCCAGGTACGGGTTTCCCTTTGGGATGAGCGGACGGAGCTCGTGAAGGAACTCAAGATGGGGGCCGCGGTGAAGCTCGAAAATGCGTCAGTGCGGCCCGGGTTGAGAAATAAGCCCGAACTCAGCTTAGGTTCGCGAGGGCGTCTGCTCCTGAATCCGCCAGAGCAGGAAGTGGCGGAACTGCCCGAGCTGCCCGAGCGCTTACTCAAGTTAGAGGAGCTCGAGGCCAGCATGCCGACGGTTGACCTTGCGGCTAGGGTCAGAAGAAAGCTCCCGTTGCAGGAGTTCAAGCGGGACGATGGGACATCAGGGAAAGTTATCAGCGTGATCCTCGCGGATGAGACAGGTACCGCTCGCGCCTCTTTTTGGGGTGATTTGACGGAGTTCGCGCAGAAGCTGAAGCTGAACGATATCATACTCCTGCGCAATGCCTACACACGCGTCGGCTTGACCGGTAAACCAGAGGTGCATGTTGGTAAAATCGCGCGAGTTGAGGTAAACCCACCAAACGTGACTGTCGGGGCACTCGAGCCGAGCCTTATAAAAATTGGCGAGGTCGATCCGAATATGGACGCGCTTGAAGTGATCGGGAGAGTAATCGAGGTCATGGCACCGCGTGAGTTTGCTCGAGCCGATGGTAGCAAGGGGAAGGTCGCGTCCATTACTATTGGTGACCAAACAGGTACAACGAGGGCATCGCTTTGGCACGAGCACGCGGATGAAGCAGCCGGCATCAAGGTTGGTGATGTCGTCAAATTCACAAACTGCTACAGCACGCTGGGTCTCTTCGGCCAACCAGAGCTTCACCTCGGCAAGCAAGGACAAATCGAGCTAAATCCAGCAATCTCCGAAGAATTGCCGCCTGCGGATGCGATCAAGCTCGCCGCACCGGCACCCGAACGAATCAGTATTTCAGATGTCCAGAAAGAGGGGATGAGGGTTCAAGTCAGAGGAACCGTGGTACGTGTCTTTCACCGGCGCCCGGTATTCGACATTTGCCCCGACTGCGGGCGGAGCTTGGGGAGTGTGGACACCAGTTTGATGTGCGAGGAGTGCGGGAAGGTCGTGACACCCGAACATCGTGTCGTGCTAAGCTTCTTGCTCGACGACGGCACCGGCAACCTTCGGGTAGCTCTTTTCGGCAAGGTCGCGGAGAGCCTGCTCGGTCTAGAGGCGCAACAGGTTTTCGAACTCTTCAAGGGTACACCTGATTTGGCCGAGCTTTACGATAAGTTCAAACTGATTGGAAAGGAGCTTATCCTCCTAGGGACAACCCGGCACGACAAGTACTTCGACCAGCTCGAACTCCGAGTGAGCGACATGCAGTTTCCAGAGCCGAAAAAGGAGGCGCAGGCGCTGCTCAAAGAGATAAAAGCGGGAACGTGAAAGATGAAATGGAGGGTTAATTTTTGGCTGAGGAAGTGAAACGCACAATCGAAAGTTTACCGGGAGTAGGAGAAGCGACTGCTGAGAAGCTTCGGGAGGCAGGTTATCGAACGATTGAATCGATCGCTGTGGCCTCGATAGCGGAGCTGCATGAAGCTGCAGAGATCGGCGAGGGGCAAGCAAAAAAAATAATCGCTGCGGCTAGGGAGATAGCAGAGTTAGGCGAATTCATCACCGCTGACAAGGTTCTCGAGCGCCGGGAGAAGGTTGGATTGATAACTACGAGTAGTGAGCAGCTCGACACGCTACTCGGCGGGGGGATTGAAACTCAAGCAGTGACCGAGGTGTTTGGTGAATTCGGTTCAGGAAAAACTCAGTTGGCCCATCAGCTCTGCGTGAACGTCCAGCTTCCACTCGAGCAGAAGGGATTAGGGGGAAAGGCGATTTACATCGACACCGAGAATACTTTTAGGCCCGAAAGAATCCGGGACATGGCGATTGGTCTAAATCTCGATCCGATGAAGACCCTCCAGAACGTCCTCTACATAAGGTCTTACAACACCGACCAGCAGATTCTGATAGCTGAAAAAGCCGAAGAGAAAATCGAGGAGGAAAATGTGCGTCTTATGGTAATAGATTCTCTTACCTCACACTTTCGGGCCGAGTACGTTGGTCGGGGATCTTTAGCCGAACGCCAGCAGAAATTGAGCCGCCACCTTCTGACGCTTCATCGAATAGCCGACCTCCACGGCTTAGCCATCCTCGTAACGAATCAGGTGATGGCGAGGCCTGACGTTTTCTTCGGGGACCCCACCCGACCAATCGGGGGGCATGTGCTTGCCCACTCCGCCACGACCCGCGTCTACCTTCGAAAATCCAAGGGTGGAAAACGAATCGCGCGGATATTTGACAGCCCCAACTTGCCCGAGGCTGAAGCGGTTTTCATGATTAGCGGGCAAGGGATAAAGGACTGAATTGGGTGGAAGGTTGATTAGGTTTGTTGCTGTCGATATCGACGGCACACTGACGTTTAGAAATAGAAGACTTGATATCGCTGGCGTGAGTGCCGTTCAAAAGGCCGAGGATTCGGGTCTGCCGGTGGTGCTCGCGACGGGAAACGTGCTCGCGTTCGCGGATACTGCCGCAATCATGCTTGGGACTTCGGGACCGCTAATAGCCGAGGATGGAGGAATTGTGTTTGACCCAGCCAGCGGGTGGGAATGTGTACTCGGCGACCGTGTCGATGCCGAGCGTGGGCTGGCTGTTATTGAACGGGAATTTGGCCCTCTGCAGCAGACTAGGAGCTCGAGGTCACGACTCACGGGCTTAGCCCTGAAGCGCACAATCGAAGCTAGGGCCGCCGAGGAGCTCTTCAGGCGTGAGGGGCTTAATCTAGTCGCCGTCGACTTAGGCTTAGCGATTCACCTTCGAAGCCCAAACGTGAACAAAGGAAACGCGCTCCGGAAAGTCGCTTCGTTCTTGAGGGTGCCACTCACCGAAGTTGCGGCCATAGGGAATGATCCAAACGATGTCGAGATTTTGAAGGTCGCGGGGCTGAGTTTCGCTGTAGCAAACTCAGACGAAGCGGTGAAGCGTGTATCTACCTACGTGACAGTCGAGCCTCATGGAAAGGGCGTCGCGGAAGCCATCGAGAAAATTCTCAGCCTGCGGGACTAGCTTTCACGAGTGTCACTGCCAGAAACTAAAATAATCCCGCTCACCATCTTAAAATTTGTGCGGGTGTAGGGTTTAAACAAATCTCGCTCCTTTGTTGTCTTGGTGGTATCAGTGAAGATCGGCGTAATAGCTGACCCCCACTCAAACCTCGCGGCGCTTAAGGCCGTGCTCAAAGACATGCCTCGCGTTGATGAACTCGTCTGCGTGGGCGACCTCGTAGGCTACGCCGCTGAGCCCAACGAAGTGGTAAAGTTGGCTAGGGCGAAGCGGATGCAGATGGTAATGGGCAACCATGATTATGCGGCAGTGACGCGCGATGTGTGGGGCTTCAACCCGTTCGCGGCCAAAGCGGCGCTCTGGACCGCCGATAACTTGAGCAAGGAAAATCTCGAATTTTTGTCAAACCTCCCAACCCACCTCACGCTGACATACGGAAAGCAAAAAATCTATGTGGTACATGGGAGTCCCCGCGACCCGCTCAACGAATACATCTTTCCAGATACCTCTAACCGAGTGCTCGCAGAGCTCGTTCGCGACCTAGATGCGGATATCCTCGTGCTCGGTCACACTCACATGCCGATTGAGCGCGTTGTCTTTGGCAAGTTGATTATTAACCCAGGTGGCGTGGGGCAGCCGCGTGATCGCGACCCTCGAGCTAGCTACGTGGTTCTAAACTTGGGCAAGGATGTAAAGGTAAGCTTCCATAGAGTCGGCTATGATGTAAAAACCACGGCTGAAAAAATAGAAGCTGCAGGGTTACCCAGTGAACTCGCAACTAGATTGTTTTTCGGGTGGTAGTTAGGGTAATGTTTATGGAACGCCGGGCGTCGGTCGCGCCTTGAGCTGCTGGACCGCTAAAACGCGCTCGTTAATGACGATGAAATCGCGTATCGACATAACGGCGCTGAAAGGGATCAAAGCGTTCCCGCTCGAGTCGCGAGGGATATTCCCGAGCGTTTCTTTCGAGATGGGCCTTACAACTATCGATTGGATCTTTCCGTCTTTTTCGTTAAAGAGGATATCGTGTAGCTTTCCTACCTGCATGCCTCTGTCCGAGATGACCCCTATCGCCCGGAGCTTACTTACCATAACCTGTGTCAAATTATATCCTCTGCCCTAATTTATTGTTGAACCTTATAAAACCTTAGTAGTGCATTCCCGTCGCTTCTTCCGCCACGCGCTTGCTTTTTCTCTCCGTGAAAGTTTCATAAGCTTTGGTCATCTCTGGTGTCAGGGAAGGTTTAATGCCTTCCATTGCCTCGCGGAAATGCTGCATCCGAACTTCCTTGCCCTTTATGTCCTTTCGTAGCACCCTCATCGCAGCCTCGCGGCATAGGGCGGCGATGTCCGATCCCGAGTAGCCAACGATTTCTTTTGCTAACAATTTGAGATTAACATCCTTCCCAAGAGGCATGCCCTTTGTGTGGATTTTGAGTATCTCTAAACGGGCTTCCTCGTCGGGGGCTGGAGCCAA
>CAYFPZ010000097.1:0-6496 GCA_964345105.1 Hadarchaeota archaeon (SeqCode) | reverse complement strand
GCATACTTTGAGCGCACCCCCGGATACCACTTACAAGGTCTCAGGCATGCGTACAAATCGAGCGCCTTCCTCAGAGCTACATTGACGCTGCGGAATCCTGAACCTACGGGTGTGGTTATCGGTCCTTTCAGGGCAACTTTATTCTTACTGATAGACTGGAGGACTTCTTCAGGCAGAGGGGTACCATACTTTTCTATGACCCCTGCACCCGCTTCCATCTCTTCCCATTGGATTGGGGCACCTGTGGCCTTGATACACTTTTTCGCCGCGTCAATTACCTCTGGGCCTACCCCGTCACCGGGGATTAAAGTGACTGTATGCATGTGATATCCCTATTCTATTTTAAAGCCGACCTTCTGCGCGTACTGCTTGAATTCATCGTTTCTTATCGGATATCTTCTTTCTCCTGTAATGAATTTATTTTTAAGAAGTTCTACAAGCTCTGCTAGCCTAGGATCGTCTTTCTCAATTTTTTTGCCCGTCAATTCCTCCAGTTTGAGTCTTACGCCATGTTTTCCCGATCTCTTCCCGACCACTATCGTTCGCGTCTGACCGACGAGTTCCGGCGGAAATGGCTCGTAGGTTAGCGGCAGAGCCATCAGCCCATGGATGTGTACCCCCGACTCGTGGGCGAATGCGGCATCGCCAACTATTGCCTTGTTCAGGGGCAGTTGATACTTGAGAGACGAGGCGAGAAAAATTGCCAGCTCCCGCAAGGGCCGCAGGTTCCACTTCTTGATATCGTGGTGCATGTAGCAGTTCAGAATGATTTTCTCGGTCTCAGCATTTCCAGCTCGATCCCCAATACCGAGGAAAGTGGTGCTCGCGTACACTTTGTCAAACAAACCAGACGCTGCCCTGATCGCAGCCATCGTATTCTCGACCGAGTTGCCAAAGTCATCGTGCGCATGTATTTCCACGTTTGGGATTTTCGTATCCTTCTTTATTTGCCGAATCTTGGCTGGGATTCCATTCGGCAGTGAGGCAGACGGATCGGATAGACCGCATCCGATGGTATCGCATATTCGATAAACACTCGCCCCAGCGTCGGCCACGGCATTTATGAAGGCCCTCTCGAACTTCCAATCTGCTCGGGTGCTGTCCTCGCCATGGACGAATACCTTAAGTCCATGTTCGACTGCGTACGCTACGGTATCGACCACCCGTTCAATGAACTCTTGAAGCAATTTGTCAGTCCACTTCTCGAAGTGTATGTATGAGACCGGGTGAGAAACACCAACTTGCTTGAAGTCAAATTTCAGTGCTAGGTCGATATCAGCCCTATTCGCCCTACACCAAGCAGCCAGAATTTTTCCGAGCCCCGCATCCTGCATGAGCTTTATCGCCTCTTGGTCAGACTTGGTATAAGTGAGCACCTCAAGTCTCTCCACGCCTGTGTCTCTGAGCATGCATGCTATGCGACAGGTATCGGCGGGGCGCGGACTAACGATTCCCGCCATCTGCAACCCCTCCCTCAAGGTGGTGTCATCTATAACCACATCGAGATTGAGTGGTTGCGGTTTGTATACTATTTTCCTGAGCTTTTCCCATTTCTCAGGGGCGAACTCCAGTGGGGAGAAATCTCTTATTTTCCCCAACTGTTCCTTTTTAGCCTTCTCCATCTCGTTGAAATTCATGTTTAACCCTGCTTTTTAGGGTTTTTACATATATAAAGCTTTTCTTTACATAAGTAAAGTACTAAAAATTTGGGAGTTATAAGCTTCTAGCGAACCCCAGACCTCCAACGCGAATCCTTCCAGGCCCCCCGAGTTTTCCATCCACTTCAAATTTGACACCGATGATTTGTTCGACGAGCGAGATGTTTGTGATGGTGTGGGAGGTCAGTTCAGTACTGGTTATGTCCGAAATGCCATCTGCGAGCGCCATGTATGGGATGAGCTGATCTGTGAGATGGCGGTCGACAGCACAACTAGTATCCAGCTGCCTAGCTAAGCTTTCACCTGCCTCCCGACCCACCTGCTCGGCCGGTTTCCCGGGCCTCCCCAAGGAACTGGCCCCCAAGATTGCGCCGAGTTCTGTCTCAGCCCACAGCACGATTCCAGCTCCGGGACCAAGGTGAGGATCACGCGCTGGCTCGTATGATTCGGCTTTGATGTCGACCTTGGAGTAGCCAGCTTTGATCAGCACCATGCTTGCTGCGTGAGACATGCGAGTTGCGATGTGAGCCGGTAAGCGAACGCAGTGAGCCACGCCAGCGATGCGAACCACCTTCCCAAGTTCCGTTAACTCGAGCGCTTGTAGCTTTTCGACGGGTTCTATGTGGGCGCGCACTATCCCTCCGCCTCGCGGGTAGTGGCCCCTGCGAACGCATTCGGCTTCACCCCGATAGCCCATCTTACGCAGTATGGGCAGAGTGACATTTTTTAAAAAGTCTATGGGAACTGCCATCGGGTTGTCGGTCCCACCAGTGATCTCAACATCTATAGGGCCGCTAGCAAAAGCTGCGGCTGGCATCAAAATCTGCAGAATTAGCGTGGTGCTGCCTGCGGTTCCTATATCGGCTCGATACTTGCCTCCCTCTATGACGCTAGGTTCGAACATAAGTTCAGTTGAATTAAGCCTCGAACCATCTATTCGGGCCTTCGCGAGCTTGGTAAGCGCTTCGACACCACGTAGATGTTGGGGCTGAAGCCCGGGCTTCGTCCTTTTCGCGCGGATGTTGTAAATGTGAATGGGATTTTGGCTAACTGCACTCAACGCTAACGCAGTGCGAAGTACCGCTCCTCCTCCCTCTCCGATTGAACCATCAACTTCGATCATCAGCAGAAGTTAGGTCCTCTAAATATAAGAATTAAAAATGATAATTGTTCGATGTCAAAATTTCAATCCCGCGTCCTGAAGTTGGTCTCGATGATCCCAAGAGGTAAGGTGACGACTTACAAGGAGCTAGCTCTAGCCATAGGCAGACCCCGTGCTTGCAGGGCGGTGGGGAATGCTTTGGCAAGAAACCCTAATCCAGTAATAATTCCTTGTCATCGCGTGGTGAGGTCGGATGGTAAAATTGGAGGTTACAAATTTGGTGAAAGGAAGAAGGCGAAACTGCTCTTAATGGAGGGGGTCAAGATTAAAAATAGAAATGTCGATCTCCAAAATTTTCTTGCAAAAATACCAAAAATCCTGTAAGCCATTGTCGTAAAAATTGATGTTGCGCCAGTATTCAGGTCGATAACGGATAATACCTAAGTTTTTGTTTTTCCCACGTATCGGTAGACGCGGCTCGGCTTTCCCCTACCGCCTAGCCCGTTTGCCGCGAGTTTCGTCTCCTCGGTCGACTGTACCAACCCTTGCTCAACCAATTTCTTGACCGTGCGCCAAATAGTAATTTTTGACGCTTTTATCAGCTTCATGAGTTCGGGGATCGTAAACTTTCCCAGCTTCATTATATGTCCCACTATCTCCACATCTCTTACTGTCATGTCGTGTAGACCGTGCTCCAGCAACGTTGATGTTGCGCTACCCCGCATCTCTTGGTACCCCACCCAAACAGCAAAGACCATAACCCCCATCGAGATACCAATGCCCGCTGCGATTGGCCAGGCATTGACCGGCTTTGTCTCCGTGGTCGTCGTGTTGGAAAACATGACTGGTTCCCCGGTTGCTTGTGCTTGCTCATAGGCGTTTGCTGGCACGCGTATCTTAGATACCATGGAGCTACCCTTTTCAGATGGTGAAAAGCCTGTTTCCGGATCAGGGCCACGGCCATCATAGTAATTTAGAACCACCGTGTTTTCAAGAAATTCCACATTCGCCACATCATGTCGTACATCGTCTATGGATACCTGTTCTCCAGAGTTCTCGATAATTACAGTTTGGGTTGAGGTGATGAGGTATTCTTCACCATAGAAATGGTCAAGGACAACGTAAGACGTGATAGTAGCCGCCCCCAGCACCGCCAAAGCTATCATCACGCCGAAGAACCAGCGGCGCATACCCTACACCGCATAAAGTATCATTTTGGAAACTTAATAAATTATGTTTCTTATACGAAACTTAATTTAAATCCAGGATTTGACCATTTTTAATTGGTGAAACAAATTGAAGCGCAGAATTTCTTCACGGAGATGGTATTCAGTTGAGGAAAAAAGAGCTGAATTACCGTTAGTGACAATTGTCCTGATCGCGGCTACCCTCGCAACTTTGGCTACTCCGATTATCATCACCATGCTGGAACCGGGCCAAATTTCTGGATACAATCAACTAAAAAAATTTTCATCTTATGAAGAACTAGAAAATTTTGTGAGGACCAATATTAGTAATTACGGTGGATATCCTTATTACGACATTGCTTTTTTGCAGCGTCCAGAATCAATCAAAAGTTACGGTAATGAAGACGAAACTCAGTTAGACTATTCCACAACAAACATCCAAGTAGAAGGGGTCGATGAAGCGGATATCGTGAAAAGCGACGGAAAATACATTTATGTCGTTTCGGGGAACAAGGTGGTCATCATCGACGCATACCCCGCAGAGAGCGCTAGAATCCTTTCTGAAATAGAGACGAACGAGAGTACAATCGAGCTGTTCATAAATGGAGACAAACTTGTCATGTTGGGTTGGACTTCTGCCAAAGTTTACGATGTTTCAAATAGGGAGAACCCTTTACTAACGAGAGATGTTTCTTTCGATGGTCACTATTTCGATTCGAGAATGGTGGGGAACCACGTTTATGTAATAATAATTTCACCAGTGCTTTATGATAATAAAATATATCTGCCAAACATTTCTTCCAATGGCAATACAAAAACAGTCCCAGCGACTGAAATTTACTATTTTGAAAATACTCACGATTATTCTTACGGATTCACGACCATAATGGCGATAAATACGCAAGATGATGGGGAGGATGTAACAAGCGAAACGTTCCTCATCGGCGCAACCCAGAACATTTTCGTTTCCTCAAACAGCATTTACTTGACCTACATAGATTACTGGGTATACCCACTAATAGAGCGCTCAAGCGAAACAAGCGACCCGGAGACGGAAACAACAGTTATTCACAAAATATCCATATCCGATGGGACAATCGAGTACAAATCAGAGGGGGAGGTCCCAGGGCACGTCTTGAATCAATTTTCCATGGACGAATATCAGGGATATTTCAGGATAGCGACTACTACAGGATGGATGGGCCAGAACAACGTTTACGTGCTTGACGGGAACCTCGACATCGTCGGAAGGCTGGAGGGGCTCGCTCCCGGGGAGAGGATTTATTCCGCAAGATTCATTGGCAGTAGGGCGTACCTAGTAACTTTCAAAAAAGTTGACCCTCTGTTTGTGATAGATTTGGAGAATCCAAGCAATCCAAGAGTTCTTGGAGAATTGAAAATACCAGGGTACTCCGATTATCTGCACCCCTACGATGAAACTCATTTGATTGGAGTGGGCAAGGAGGCCGTTGACGTGGGATCTTTCGCGTGGTACCAAGGCGTAAAGATAGCCCTCTTCGACGTGAGCGACCCAGAAAACCCAATAGAAATATCGAAATACATAATAGGTGACAGGGGGACCGATTCCTACGCCTTGCAAGATCACAAGGCATTTTTGTTCAGCAAGCACAAAAATCTCCTCGTACTGCCCATATTGCTCGCGGAAATAAACGAAGAGAGTTATCCGGGAGAAATACCCCCTGATGCTTATGGGGAATATGTCTGGCAGGGCGCCTACGTATTTGATATCTCTTTAGATGAAGGGTTGGTGCTTAAGGGAAGGATAACTCATCTCAACAATAATGATCAGATCAACGAATGGGGATGGTATTATCCCTATGATTATTCGGTTCAAAGATCTCTTTACATCGATAACGTGCTTTACACCATTTCAGGCAGGTCAGTAAAAATGAACAATCTGGAGGATTTGAGCGAGATAAGTGAAATAGAATTGCCACAGGGAAACCCCCCAATTTTCCTACGTGAGTAAAATGAAGAAGGAACTAATCACTGGAGTCTTGGTGATTATCTGCGTCATGGGGATTTTCCTCTATCAAAAGCCGAGCTCAGCGGCCGCAGGGGAGAATACTGCAAACGTGATTGAGAACGAAGCGAAACTCACGATAAGTCTAGATAAAACTGGATTTAACCAAGGAGAAAACATCGACATAAAACTCGTCGTGCAGAACCTCCGTGAGGAAAACGTTACTTTTACCTTTCCGAGTGGATATCAATTCGACTTGGTTGTTTACGACCAAAATTTCGAAGTGGTTTGCGCATGGTCAGACGACAAGGGGTTTATCGAAGCATTTACTAATTTGAGCCTTGGACCCGGAGAATCCCACAATTGGGTTTGGAATTGGAATCAGATGGCCTATGACCGGCTCACAGGTGAGTACTCACTCATCGGTCCAGGAACGTATCATTTGCGCGGCATTTTAATGGGGTATATGGAGACGCCGTTCCTCAGGATAATTATTTCTTAGCCTTTATCTAAGCAGGTAATCCGTCTTGGACAGGTCCTTCAGCCTCTCGACCGCCTTTATCTC
>CAYFPZ010000096.1:0-5130 GCA_964345105.1 Hadarchaeota archaeon (SeqCode) | reverse complement strand
AGGGTGGTGGGTTTGGCGACTTGGAGTTTGCAATCCTGCGCGAGACCGGGACTATCACAGACGCAACACCCATTGCGACGACAGTCCACCCTCTACAAATTGTTGACGAGGTGCCGATGGCCGAGCACGATGTTCCCGTTGACTTCATAGTTACGCCGGATCGCATCATCGAAACTGCGCATGTGCATCGAAAACCATCTGGGATCATTTGGGAACTTCTGCCGAGCGATGCGTATAAGCGAATGCCCGTCCTTGCAGAACTGAGGGGAGAGCGATGATTGCGGGGCTTGATGAAGCGGGTCGAGGCCCGGTTTTTTCAAACATGGTACTTTGTGGCGTGCTCTTTGATGAACGAATGCTTGATGAACTCAAAGCGGCGGGGGTTAGAGACTCGAAGCTTCTCTCTCCGAAAAAGCGTGGAGTACTCGCGAAGTTCATAACTGAAAAAGCGTTGAAGGTGGAGATTATCGAACTCTCGCCGGCCGAAATAGATGAGCTGCGCCTCGTCAAAAAAATTAACCTCAACGAGATCGAGGCCATAAATTTCGCTCGAATCCTAGACCGCCTGAAGCCTAAAATCGCATACGTCGATTCAACCGACCCTGACCCCGCAATGTTTAAAGGAAGGATCCAGCGGCACCTGCGAACAAGGCCGAAGCTCGTGGTGGAGAGTTTCGCCGACCGTAAGTATGTCGTTGTAGGTGCAGCCTCAATCATTGCAAAGGTCAGACGAGACCAGCGGGTGACTGAACTTCGGCTAAAACACGGCGATCTTGGGAGTGGTTACAGCTCCGATGCTCGGACGATCTCGTTTCTCGAGCGCTGGGTGCGCGAGCATGGCAAACTGCCGGAGTTCGCCCGGAAATCATGGAAGACGGCACAGCGAATCGAGAACGAGGCGAAACAAAAAAAGCTCGCGTGACCGAAATATCGTTAAAGTGTGATGATGTAAAGTTTATTGGGTTAAAGATGCCAAAAAAGGCCAAACCAAAAAAGCGGAAAGTACGGGCCGCAAAAAAAGTCAAGCCCGAGTACATCGACGCAGCGAAATTCGTCGACGATTACATTGGGATGCAGGATTGGCGGGTCAGGGAGAACGCGAATGTCGCCTATTCATTCTCGTCTCTCTTCCTCCATGCTGCTGGAGAGACGGTTGCGCGCTATGCACTCTCGAAGGTCTACTCACGTGAGATAGCTCGGGCCCATACTGAAGGCGATTTTCACATCCACAACGTGCCGTTTGGAATAGTGGGCTATTGTGCTGGCTGGTCCATCAAGGATTTACTTTTGCAAGGTTTCAGCGGTGTCGCAGGACGAACTGAGTCCTCCCCAGCAAGACACTTCTCTTCAGCTCTCCTCCAAATCTCCAACTTCCTAGGCTCGGTCCAGAACGAGTGGTCGGGAGCGCAGGCTGTGAATTCACTCGATATTTATCTCGCGCCTTTTGTGCGGGAGGATGGGTTAAGTTACAAGCAGGTAAAACAGGCGATGCAGGAGTTCATTTACAACCTCAACATTTCATCGCGCTGGGGTGGGCAGACTCCATTCACCAACTTGGCCCTTGAACTCAAAGTGCCCGAGGACATGAAGGAGGAACCGGTAATTTACGGTGGCAAAACATTAGACGAAACATACTCCGATTTCCAGCCCGAAGCCGACCTCGTCAACAGAGCTTTCCTAGACGTGATGCTTCACGGCGACATGCGTGGGCGGATTTTCACCTTCCCAATCCCAACTTACAACGTTACGAAAGATTTTGACTGGGACTCCGAGGTTTCCGACTTGCTCTTCCAAGCGACGGCGAAGTTTGGGATTCCTTACTTCCAAAACTGCATAAAAGGCGGCATCAACCCCCGCGAGGTTAGGTCTATGTGTTGTCGGCTTCAGCTGGATCTACGCGAACTTCACCGCAGGTACGGTGGCTTCTTCGGATATGCTGAAAAAACAGGGAGCGTGGGTGTGGTAACAATAAATATGCCCCGGTTAGGTTACCTCTCAAAAGATGAAGGCGAATTCTTCGAGCGGCTCGAGAAATTGATGGAACTAGCGAAAGAAAGTTTGGAAATAAAGAGGGAACTTGTTGGAAAAAACATGGAACGCGGGCTGTTGCCTTTCTCCGCGCGCTACCTAGGTACACTCAAATTTCACTTTTCGACGATTGGATTGGTTGGCATGCACGAAGCTTGCCTGAACTTCCTTGGTGAGGGTATTGAAACAAAGGGAGGAAAAGAGTTCGCGATTAAAGTGCTTAAGTTCATGCGAAAGAAATTGCTCGAGTTCCAAGAGAAAACGAACAACGTCTACAACCTAGAAGCGACACCAGCCGAGGGAACGAGTCATCGCTTAGCTAGACTCGATAAAAAACACTACCCCAAAATTATCACCTCTGGCAAGAAGGTGCCATATTACACCAACTCGACGCACTTGCCAGTTGGTTACACAAACAATCTTGCCGAGGCTATTCGCCATCAGGATGACTTGCAGGTGCTCTACAACGGCGGCACGGTCTTCCACAGCTTCTTGGGGGAAGCGGTGAGCAGCGCCGAGGGCTGCAAGGTGCTCGTCCGGAGAATAGCAGAGAACTTTAGGTTGCCCTATTACACAATAACTCCCACTTTCAGCATCTGCATGGAACACGGATACTTGCGGGGAGAGCACTTCAAGTGCCCACTCTGCGGAAAACCTGCCGAAGTCTACTCGCGCATCGTGGGGTACTTCCGTCCAGTCCAAAACTGGCACGTTGGGAAGCAGGAAGAGTTCCGCGATCGTCTCGAGTACGACGAGAAAGTTAGCATGAAGGAGATCTAGTACTTGAAGTTCCGCCTGATGGGCATCACCAACCTGAGCACCGTCGACTGGCCAGGAAAACTAGCTGCGGTCATCTTCTTTCAAGGTTGTGACCTCCGCTGTCCTTGGTGCCAGAATGTTGAGGGCATTATCCCGAGTGGTGGGAAGAACACCGATACTGATGAGGTCATCGAGCACATCAAGAGGCTCGAGCCTATCGTCGACACGCTTGTGCTCACAGGAGGGGAGCCGCTCCTCCAGCCCGAAGCTTGCTTGGAGCTTTTAAAAAAGGCGAAAGGATTCGGATTTTACTGTGCTATAGAAACAAACGGGGGCAACCCTCAAGCGCTTGAACGTTTGTTGCCTTACCTAGATTTCGTCGCGATCGACATCAAGGCACCTCTGAGTGATTCAAAACTCTATGTCCGAGTAACTGGTCAAATGCGGGTGACCGACTTAACCGACAAAGTTAAAGAAAGTCTAAAAATCGCAATCGGTTCGAAAGTCGAGGTCGAAGCGCGTACCACGGTGGTGCCGACGCTGAATAACGACGAGAGAATCATCTCGCGGATAGCGAATGACGTTAAAGGCGTTGATTGTTTGCGCCTCCAACAGTTCCGTAACCAGTGCACCTTCGAAGCGAGCTTCCAAAAGCTCCCCATGCCCAACCGTGAGCGCTTGCTGGAACTCGCACGCGTGGCAAAGCGAGAAGGATTGAAAAAAGTAAAAATCTCCACCGTTGAGGGTGGGCTTGAAACTGTTTGAGGTCCATAGCCTCTAAAAAGGCTCCTGGAGTCGTAACCTTCCAGTTATTGTCCATAAATTTTTCAGAGAACCAATAGAAATGCGTTTTTAGGACTAATTTCTCAAATTAAATCAAATTTTTATCACTCAATTTTTCAAAAATTAAACTAATTTATCTAAAAATTAACCTAAAGTCGTATTTTTTAATCGGGTGAACCAATGTCTGTTATGGTTATCACGTGCGCCGAATCGTGATTGCATCCGGCAAGGGGGGCGTCGGGCGTAGTACTCTAACGGCGAATCTTGGCTTGGCGATTACCCAAATGGGCAAAACTACCGTGATATTGGATGCCAGTTTGACTATCCCAAACCTCGGGTCGATGTTCAAACTCGAGAAAGTGCCTTATACCCTGAATGATGTGCTCGCTGGCGAGATTCCACTGGTTGATGCCATCTATCGAGGCCCCTCTGGTCTAAAAATAATACCTGCCGGGGTCACGCTCAATCAAGTGAAAAAGGCATTTCCCAGCCGTTTACCGGAGGTGTTGGATGAGCTGCCGATAAAAACAGAGTTTCTGCTCATTGATGCCCCGGGAGGCTTGCGGCGCGAAACGGTTGCGGCGTTCCGCGCGGGACGGGAAATGTTGTTGGTCACTCTCCCCGAAATTGCGGCAACTTTAAACATGATGAAGACTCGCTTGATAGCAGAATTTTTGGGTTTGAAGCCCATCGGTGTCATCATCAATCGCGCGCTTCGAGAGGAGTTTGAGCTCACGAGAGCGGAAATTGGAAATTTACTCAACCTGCCAGTGCTCGCGGAGGTACCCGAGGATGTAAACATCAAGAAATCTTTCAACTTAGGAAAAATCGCGGTCGACTCAAGTCCGGATGCACCTGCTTCAAAGGCTATCAAGGCGTTAGCCAAAAAGCTCGTGGGAATGAGAACTGAAAAATCCACTGCATGATCACTTTTTCTTAATGAGAGTACTGGCACTCTTCAGAATTGCTTCTTCATACTCTGTCAGCAGCATTTTTCGGACGCGATCCAAACGCTTGATTTTAGCGCTAAACTTGTGCACATAGAAAGCAGTTATCAAAATAGGCACCGCAATAGCAATTATCAAGAGGGGGTACGCCAAGGATAATTTGCCGAGAAATTCTAAACCGCGGATGACCAAAATCAAGAAAAACAAGATCAACCCGAAGATCCAGGAAGCAAAGCCAAATTTTAACATCCGTTTTGCATAAATCCACTGGAACTCTGTGATATGATGAAGCTCTCGCTCCGTTACTTCCAGCTCCCGCTTTATAACTGTCGCACTTTTAACTTTTGAGTGCTGTTTTGGCATAAATTACCGTTGTCTGCCTAAATTTAAAGTTTATCGAATCGCGTCGCAAGGAAAACTATCTTTCGGAACTCGGACATGGGTATCCAATAGAGTTTATGCTGTGGCTTCACTATTCACGCCGTTGCCTCTGATTTGAGAATTGTTGCGGCTAATTCTTTGAACGCTTTCGTGGCTGGTGCTCTCAGCGAACGCACAACTACAGATTCACCGAGGGCCGCTGCACGCTTGATCTCGATATCATCAGGAACAG
>CAYFPZ010000095.1:0-14671 GCA_964345105.1 Hadarchaeota archaeon (SeqCode) | reverse complement strand
ATTTCTGAAAGTTGGGCAATTGATTCAGAAGGACGACCGACGACCGATCCCAAGAAAGGCTTAGCGGGGGCACTCAGCCCATTTGGGGGAGTCAAGGGTTATGGACTGGCGTTCATGCTCGAGGTGTTGGCAGGCCCCTTGGTAGGTGCCGCTGCTGGGAAGGAAGTTCACGGCACACTCGAGCCAGTGGAGGGATTTTCCACCAAGGGTGACTTCATGATCGCGATCGACCCGGCAACGTTCGGATCGGTCGATGAATTCAAGGCACGAGTTCAAAAATTCATGACTCAGCTCAAGGAATCCCGAAAGGCTCCAGGTTTTGAGGAGATTTTGGTGCCTGGGGAACCTGAGTTCCGCACTCGAGAGAAACGACTTCACGAAGGAATCCCGATTGCCGACGAAGTCTGGACCGAACTCGAGCAGATTGCAAAGGGGTTAGGGGTAAACATCAAACCCCAGAAAAAATAACAAACAATTTCAATCATATCTATGGTGTCAACTCTCCAACGGGTTTAAGTCCGTTTCAAGTAATCAACAAGCTCGCTCGAGATCAGCGGCTTGCCTTTAACGAGCGGGAACATGTAGGGCAATAAGGTTGAATACACCTCGCTTATTTGAATTTCGAGTCCACGTTGCACCGGCACCTCCTCGAGCCGCTTGCCCTCGAGCACTCGCTTGGCCATGTATACCGCGCCGTCTATCGAGAATTGATGCTTCCCCAGATTTCGTGCGAGAGCTTTAGGCAGCGATGTTGTCAGCATTTTTTTAGTTCGCCCGAGCGGAGGCTCCTCGCCCAAAATGCCGCCAATAACGATTGCCCGCTTACCCCGCATGTCGGCTGGTGATAGTTTTTTACTCGCGCGAGGGTCAAGCACGACCAACTCCTTTTGATTAAAAAGTTCCTTGACTCGCCTTCGTTCAACCTGTGCTATGCGTTTAATTTTTTGGGATTCTTTTACGTTTTTCACATTTGTTAGAATTAGGTTGCTCTTCCCAACAATCCGCGCTGCATGCGAGTACTCAATGGAGAGCCACTCACTCAGCTTAGGCTCAAGGTGCTCGATGATGAATAACATTGACTATCCCAAACAGTTTATTGGCGACGATAGAACTAAAATGCTTAAAAAACGGTGCAACCTTCGCAGAACAGACCCCGTAACGGGCTAACTCTAAATTTTCTTCGTCAGCAGCTCGACAACGGGCATTGTCTCGCCAGACAGAAAACTTATGCATGCGCCGCCGCCGGTACTGATGTGTTTTATCCGGTCGGTAACTCCTGCTTCATGAGCAGCCGCCACTATATGTCCTCCACCGATTATGGTGAAAGCTTGGGAGTTTGCCATGGCTTCAAGTACTTTGTAAGTTCCCTGCTCGAATCCTTGTTTTTCAAAAATTCCTAGCGGGCCGTTTATGACGACAGTTTTAGCCCCCAAGATTACCTTCGAGTACTCCTTGACCGTTTTGCTTCCAATGTCTCCAAGAGGTAGCTCTGTCGGGAGTTGATCTACTTCCAGTTCTTTCGGTTTTCCTTTCTCCTCAACGATTAAGTCTAAAGGAGTTTTTATCTTGTTTCCGTGCTGGGAAAGCAAACGCTTGGCCCGCTCGATTTCTTCACCAAAACCTTTATCGAGCAAAAATTGCAGGTTTGACTTACCCAGATCCTTGCCACTTGCTGCAAGAAGAGCATGCCCAACCAAGCCTCCAGTTAACACGAAGTCCGCAATACCCTTGGCGAATACATTTTCGATTATGGTGAGTGAATCATCAACCTTCGCGCCCCCTAGAACGTAGACAGAAGGTCTCTCGGGAGTCAGCGCGCGACCCAGCCCTTTGAGCTCACGTTCCATAAGCCGTCCAGCAAAGGTCGGTAGCACGGCACCAAATCCAACCAAAGAGGGCTGGGATCGATGGGCTGCGCCGAAAGCATCGTTCACGTAGATATCTGCCAGTTCAGCGAGCCTTTTAACGAGATGAGTTTTCGCCATCTTCTCGGATTGGCCCTTCAATGTTTCCTCAGCGCAGAATCTCACGTTCTCAAGCAGCAGTATCTCTCCCGGTTGCATTTTCTGGATTGTGGACTTGGCTGTTGGTCCGAAAATGTCTTGGACATATTTAACATCTAAACCGATGGCGGCGCTCAATTTTTTCGAGTGTTCTTCCAAAGTAGTGAAATCTTCATCACCAGGCCTTCCTTGGTGGGCTAGCACGACGACTTTTGCCCCTTTTTCTGCCAGTTCTTTGATGGTGGGAGCGCACATCCTGATACGCGTATCGTCTAAGATTTCACCCGTTTTTGGGTCGATGGGAGAGTTTATGTCCACGCGCACGAGCACTGTCTTTCCCTTAACCTCGGCCTTATCGAGGGTAGGAAACTCCAAGCCTTTCACCTCACAGTCAGCACGGGCGTCATAACAGATTATTTTTTAAAATTGCCTCCGCTACATGTGCTCTGCAATTATGTTGGCCATGTCGACGAGCCTGCATGAATAGCCCCACTCGTTGTCGTACCAAGCAATCACCTTGACCAAATTCCCGCCGACGACATTGGTCAGTCCGCAGTCGACAATGCTTGAGTGGGAGTCGCCAGTAAAATCGATTGAGACAAGTGGTTCGTCAACGCACTGGAGAATTCCTTTCAATTCTCCCTCGGCGGCGGTTTTCAATGCTGAATTGACTTCTTCGGCTGTCGTGTTTTTAGCAAGGAGTGCTACAAGATCTACTACGGAAACATCCGGCGTGGGAACTCGCAGAGCGATGCCGTCCATTTTACCTTTCAGCGCTGGCAGGACCACTCCAGTTGCCTTGGCAGCTCCAGTAGTAGTCGGTATAATCGACAGCGCTGCAGCTCTGGTCCGTCTGAGGTCTTTGTGAACGAGGTCTAGCAACCGCTGGTCGTTCGTGTACGCATGAGCTGTGCTCATGAGCGCCTTTTCGACTCCGAATTTTTCATTCAAAACCTTCATAACTGGGGCCAAACCATTTGTAGTGCAGGAAGCTAGGGATATTATGTTGTGCTTCTTTGGGTCGTAATCCTTGTGGTTAACTCCTGGGACTATTGTTACATCGGGATCTTTCGCCGGTGCTGATATCAAAACCTTCTTCGCACCCGCCTGCAAATGCTTGGAGGCCCCATCCCTGTCTCGGAACACCCCAGTAGACTCGATCACCAAGTCCACTCCCATCTCCTTCCACGGGAGTTTCGCAGGATCCCTCTCCGAATAATACTTCAACTTCTCTTCTCCAACGACTATTGCTCCATCTTCGACTTTCGCATCCCTATCCAGCTTTCCAAAGACCGAATCGTATTTTAACAGGTGGACGAGCGTTTTTGGATCAGCCAAATCGTTCGCGGCAACGCATTCGAATTTCCTAGGTATACTCAAAGACGCTCGATAGAATATCCGACCTATCCTTCCAAAGCCGTTAATCGCAACACGCATCCAAACCCTCCTAATTCTTTCCCCAAAAACTTTATTTAAACCTTTTCGTTGAGGGGATTTTGCATTGATGATTAGTTTTCTACACAAAAAATGCACCTTCTCACCTCTGCCTTTTTCTACCCTCGATTTTGTCGAGCGAGCGCTGCGGGCTCCAAATTGTCTCATTTTTTAGACGCTTCACAATTTTGGTAATGTTTAAAAGCTAGCATGTCCCGTTTGATTAGGGATAACTTGGGTAAAAAGACCACCGCCGAGATTTTGATTTTGCTGGCCAAGGAAGGAGCGCACCTCGATGACTTGAAACTTTCATTGAGCTGGCTTGCGAGTAAACTGAATATTTCACGACAGACCGCAGCGCGGCGTCTGTTTGAGCTTGAGAGCCAGGGCCTAATCAAACGAGCGCTAAGGGCCCGCGGTCAGAGCGTGCGTATAACACCGACAGGCTTGGCGAGCTTGCGCCTAATGCATCGGGAACTCGAGACGATTTTTGGATTGAAACCGCGTTCGTTTAAGTTAACTGGCCGGGTAATCTCGGGTGTGGGTGAAGGCAGTTATTACATGAGTCAGCGAGGCTACCGCGAGCAATTCGAACGCGAACTCGGTTTTAATCCTTATCCGGGGACGCTCGACATCAAGCTTGACGAAGCATCGCTTGAGTTTAAAGCGGTGCTCATGCAGCTTCCCGGCAAACAGGTCGAGAGCTTTAAAACAAGAGAACGAACCTTTGGCCAAGTGAAATTTTTCCCAGCTAAATTGAGAAATAAGAAAGCTGCCCTGATTTTGCCTTTTCGGAGCCATTATACTGACATCGTTGAGCTTATAGCACCGAAGAAAATGCGTGAGAGCCTGAAGCTTAGGGATGGCGATGTCGTTCAAGTGGAGGTGATGGTCTGATTATCGATCGCGCTCTCGAAGCACTCCGCGCGGGTAATTTTGTGCTCGTCCACGACGCACCGAGCCGCGAGAACGAGGTTGACATGGTCATTGCTGCAGAGTCGGTGGGGGCGAAACACGTTGCGAAAATGCGACGAGATGCAGGTGGGCTCATATGCGTCGCCCTACATCCGAAGATCGCGGATAACTTCGGCCTCCCTTATTTAACTGAGATATATGAAAATGCATCGTCCCGCTTCAATATCCTATTGTCCACCCGCCCCGATGACCTCCCCTACGACGAGCGTTCTGCCTTCTCGCTTGCGGTAAACCATCGCCGCACCTTCACGGGAATAACCGATATCGATCGAGCGCTAACAATCAGAGAGCTGGGCAAACTAGGGTCAAAAGCGTTGAACGGTCCAATGCAAGAAGAATTCGGGCGCAACTTCCGCAGTCCGGGACATGTGCCGCTCCTGCGTGCCGCCGATGGCTTGCTGGATGAGCGAAGGGGGCATACGGAATTCGTAGTGGCGCTGGCTGAGCGGGCAGGCGTTACGCCAGCGGTGGCAATATGTGAGATGTTAGATGCTGAAACGGGCAATGCGCTCAGCTTGAAAGCCGCAAATGAATATGCGAATGAAAATGGCTTGCTATGCCTGAAAGGAGAGGATATTGTGCATGCCCAAGGGGGGAGATGAGATGAGGCGCGTTGGCATCGTCGACACTACCTTCGCACGCTACGATATGGCACGCGCAGCGATGAACGAACTCAAGCAGCTCTGCAGCGTGAAATTCGTTCGCCGTACCGTGCCCGGCATCAAGGACTTACCCGTAGAGGCGAAGCGATTGCTCGAGGAAGGCTGCGACATCGTCATGGCGTTTGGCATGCCCGGAGCTGCACCGATCGACAAACAGTGCGCTCACGAGGCCTCGCTTGGCCTGATTTGGGCCCAACTGCTCACGAACAAGCACGTTATCGAAGTCTTCGTGTTCGAAGACGAGGCCCAAAGTGAGAAGGAACTCGCTGAGTTGGCTGAGAAGCGCTCCCGCGAGCATGCTCGAAATGTTTACCGTCTGCTTTTCAAACCCGAGGAATTAACAAAACTGGCCGGCACAGGGCAACGAGAAGGAGGCCCGGACGCCGGACCGCTAAGGAGGTGAGACCGGTGAAATTAGGGATCTGCAGCACTGAGTTCCATTGGGACATAGTCGGACCAATGCTTGAGTTCGCGAAGCGTCACGCCGAGTTCTTGGAAGCTGAAGTAGCCGCGGAAATCTTAGTACCAGGTGTCTACGAGCTACCACTGGCAGCGAAGAAGCTGGTCGAGCGCGAAGACATCAACGCGGTAGTCGCACTTGGGGCAGTAATCGAAGGCGAGACACAACACGACGAACTAGTAATGCAACACGCGGCAAGAAAATTAATAGACCTTGCGATACAATATGGCAAACCGGTGGCGCTTGGCATTTCAGGGCCTGGCATGAGCCGCGTGCAGGCACTTGAGCGGGTGAATGAGTACGCCCGGCGTGCGGTAGAAGCTGCGGTAAAGACTGTAAAACGCTTGGAAAAGGTGTGAGTTTGGACGTGAGCAAGGTAGGCATCTTAGCCCTCGGATCTCACGAGCGGCACGGTGCGGCCTTGCCCCCCGACACTGATGCAAGGTTAGCCTCGCACGTCGCTTCGGAGGTAGCGAAGCGCACCGGGGCGAGGTTCATTGGTGTCATCCATTCGGCCTACGAGTTCCCTGGCATAGACACTGGGTGCCATCAAAGCCTTGAGCAAGTTTTAGGGGAACTTCGAGAAGCTCTACTCAAAGCGAAGCATGAGTTTGACATCAGCGCAGCGGTGCTGGTCAATGGCCACGGGGGGAATAAACCCTTGCGAGAGCGATTATCCTCATTGGAAAGCGAACTCAGCATGCCCATCATTTTTAATAACACCCTCATCGAACTCGAGGGTCCCCACGCTGCGACGGGTGAGTTGAGTATGGGGGCTGCGATAGGGATAGCCGATGCTTCAAAAATCGCCGAACACGCCGATTTCGAACGTCATCCCGAGGTCGGGTTTGTGGGCCTGCGCGAGGCGAGGCTGCTGTACGTGTGGGCCGATCGACACGCACGGGAGGTCGAAAAGGAAGGGGTTCGGATAGACCGAGAGCTGGGAAGGAAGTTGTTAGAGCGAGCTATCGCTGATGTGGTAAAAGATATTGGTATTTTATCCAAATAATATGTCTTTTTTCTGGGTTAATTACTTTTTTCTGTTATTTTATTTATCTTTTGCTATACATTTGTATAAGCTTTTTTATATAAAAAAATTAGAAAAATATTTATACAATAAATGTTAAAAAAGAGATATAAAGGAGATAAAAAAAAATGAAAAGCGAACGTGGAACAAGCACTATTGTAGCAGTAATTGCTGCCGTCGTTGTTACCGCCGTTGTCGTAGGTTCCGTAGCATACATTCTAGCCACGCCCCCGGGGGAGCCGGAGGAGCCGGAAGCAAAATTCAGGGAAATCCCGTTGGAATGGATTTTGAGCTTGGAAGAGAATCTTGTTACCCCCATGACTCCATATGGTCCTAATGATGAGACCCCTACGAGCGCTGCGGGACTGCAACTCACAGATGCGGAAAAGGAAACACTCAAGACAATGGAGTTTGGAGAGTATTATTTCATGGGCGCAACTCTAGACATGTCAGAAATACTAAACAAGGTTGGGATGGACGCTGTGCTTGCTGACCGGGAAAAAGCGCCAATGCCATTCATGGGGTGCGAGTCGATAGACGAACAAATAGACCAGGTAAACAGTTTAGCAGCTAAAGCTGGCGATATAGGTTTCATAATTGCAGAAGCATATGAGGCAGTGACCACAGGGCCATCTTTCGCCGCGCTCTCGGAAGCCGGGGTTCCGCAACTTCACAATTGGACTACACCAGTAGGTGTATTCGGGACTCCTAATTACATCGGCTTGGTAGACGGTGACGGGTACGGATTGGGAGCAGCCACGGCTGAGATAATTGCGTATGCATTGAACTACGAAGGAGAGGTCGGAGCAATATATTTCGCCTTAGAACAATGGACCAATGTTATGATTCACGAAGGCTTTAAAGACACCATTGCTAAGTATCCCAATATTGAACTAGTTTCCGAGGAAGGATTCACGGATCCGGCAGGGTGCCGTGATATAGCACTAGGTATGTTGCAAGCCCACCCAGAGATAGATGCAATTTATGCGTCTTGGATACAGGGACCAGCAACAGGCGCGTGTGAAGCTGCGATTCAACTAGGAATGGAGCACGATGTGGTTGTAGTTGCACCCGGATCTATGGGCACGGCTGAAGCAATGTATGTCGCCGACCCCAATTATCCATTTATCGCAGGGATTGCAGCCGATTGCATCGACATGGGAAAAAACTCGACACTAGCTGCAATGAATTGGCTGCTAGGTCAGACAGAGCTGAGGGGTGGCTACTTCGTTAGCAAGTCCTTCCCCTATGTAAAGGCCAATCTTGTGGACAGTTACTACAAACAGACCCTGGGCGCTATAGGACCTCTACCTGCTGAAGTGCTAGAGCTGCTGCAATAAAAACAGAACTCGTGGTTGGGGCCTTCACATAAATTCCCTTATGGAGTTTGTGAAGCACCCCCAGCCATTTTATTTAAGGTGGTAGCAATCAGAGCATTTAACGCGAAACATAGAAGACTTTTGGCTAAAAAACGCGCAAGTTCTGATATCGCCTTAGAAATCAGGAAAATATCGAAGAGTTTTGGCCACATCCAGGCGCTCAATGATGTTAACTTTAAGTTGAGGAGAAGAGAAATTCTAGGATTAATAGGAGATAACGGGGCTGGTAAATCAACTTTGATCAAAATCATTCGTGGAGCTATCCAACCCACAACCGGTGAAATTTACATAGAAGGAAAGAGAAAGAAGCTCAATAGCCCCAGAGATGCCATCCGGGAGGGAATACAGTGTGTTTATCAGGAATCGGCTCTTGTCGAACAGTTGAGCGTTGTGGAGAACTTCTTCATCGGACAAGAAATTGTGAAAAAATATGCGAGTGGTTTGGTCAATTTCGTCGACTTCAAGAAGATGAGGGAGGAGACCGACAGATACCTCAGTAAGATGGGATTCCATCTTAAAGTTACGGATGAAATCAGTAATTTTTCCGGGGGGGAGAGACAGGCTGTTTCGGTCATGAGGGCGCTCTACTTCAACCCGAAAATTCTCCTCCTAGATGAACCAACCACAGCCCTTTCGGAAAAGGCGAAGAGAAATCTATTTGCCCTCCTTCGAAAATCCAAAAGAATTTGCCCCATGATCTTTGTAACCCATGCCCTAGAGGATGCAATCCAGATATGCGACCGGATAGTGATACTCAAACTCGGAAAAATAACCTTAGAATTCGAGACTAAAAAAGGCCTCGAAAAAGAGGAGATACTCCGTCGCATGTGATGAAGGAAGGAGAAAAAACCTTGGATGTTCTTGAAATAAAGCGGACACTTTTTGACATAAATGGCATCGTCCTGATAGCGGCGATCTTCTTTCTAGCTATTTCATTTTCTTTCTTGAGTCCATACTTTTTCACCGTCACAAACTTTAGGGTGATACTTGAAAGCATGAGTATCCTGGTTATTCTATCAATAGGAGTGCACTCCTTGCTGGTTGCCGGGGAGATAGATATATCGTTTCCCTCGGTGCTCGAACTCTCCGCCGTAGTAGCTGCAATTTCTAGCCCAAGCAACACATTTTATATAATATTCGCCAGCATGCTCGCAGCGATTGCGGTCGGCATGTTCAATGGTTTTTTCACGGTAAAGCTGAGGATACCATCCTTCCTTGTAACTTTGGCCACTTTTGTAGGAGTTGGTGGAATAGTTTTCCTGTTAAGTAATTATAGATCCGTCCCACTCCTAGAGACACTATTGCCCCAGATATTTTATGGTAGGTTCGCCGGTATCTCCACATCCGTATTCTGGATGATTTTATTGATTATACTCTTGGGAATCATTTTGAGAAAGACTAGATTCGGCCGATGGGTTTACCATACTGGGGGGAACGAACGGGCGGCAAGGTTGATGGGGGTCCCTACAAAGAGGGTAAAGTTCACACTTTTCATTATAAGCAGTATTATGGCCGCTATTGCCGGGCTGATAGTGGTCAGCAGATCGCTCTCCGCAAGACCTCTGATGGGGCAGGGTTATCTGATGCCAGCTATCGCCGCCCCAATACTCGGTGGATCTCTCCTAACTGGGGGTAGGGGATCGATTATCAGAACGATATTGGGCTGCTCGGTTTTGACAATCATAATTAACGGCGTGAACTTGTTGGGATTGGAGCCGGCCTACCAGGATATCTTCATGGGGTTAATCCTGGTGACAGCGCTATCCATCAGATTCTTACAGACGAGCGGTATAAAAATCCCGTTTAAAAAGATAACTGGATTTTTTAAAAAGTAAAAAATTCTAAAATTAACATTATTTAAGTGGCTGTTTTTGAAAGACCCTACCGTTTTTGGGTTTACAAGGGTCACTTTAGAATCTTTTAACGAAACTGAAAAGCTTCTTTTGGATTTTCCACGAAAATTTTATTTATAATTTTATCGCTCAAGCCTTTTTTTCTAAGACGTGGGACAATATTTCTAAATAGATGGTCAAACCCAAGGCCTCCGTATTTTTTTAGCTGTGCTTTACAGCAAATGTCGTGGGAAAGCAGAATCTTATCAGTGTAGCCTGAGTCAATCAAATCCATAAGTGCCTCAACCCTTCGTTGGTCGGTGGCACACTCCCAATCACAATAGGGCATATACCAATCGCCCCCCCAATTATCAATTGCGATATAGGGCCCTCGTTCCGCAACTGATTTCTGGTATTCTACGTTATCTTCATAGGCGAGCCGATGATCCATATGACTGATGATAACCTGTTCAAAATTTGCACCTTCATTCTCAAGAATATCTACTGCTTCAAGCCCAATATTTGAACAATTAACGAATTCTGAGGGATGAATTAGAATCGGAACGCCGATTTCGTTTTGCGCAGCGACGGCGGCCCGAAGAACTTTTTTTTCATCATCCGCAATGGGATCATGAAGACCAATTTCGCCTATAACCCCTGGGTGTATTCCGTACTTCTCCTCCCCTTTCACGATTTCTCCAACTAACTTCTCAGTAATTTCAGATTCAGTGCAATCACGTATCCATGAAGGGTGGCTTTCTTTAACGTAAAAACCAGCCCCCATGATTATGTTTAAGTTAGTCGCGTGAGCTATCTGACTTATAGCAAGAGGGTCTCTTCTGAGACCAATAGATGTTACATCCACAAGAGAACGACCCCCCATGCTAATGTAATCCTTTAACTCTTGGATTACAACTTCTTTATCATCTATACGAAGATTATCTTTATTCATCGGAAAATTTTTCTGAACACGGAGGCGATTTTTAGGACTTACTTTTTCTTCCACTAATCTCCTTTCTCCCAGCGGGGGTGATTCCTTAGAAAAATACGGGGGGAGCTCAATTAGCAAATGTTCGTGGGTTAACGTTATTCCCATATCTTCCGGATTTATTAATCCGCGAACTGTAAGTACCCTACCTTTAAGATCCTCTCTCTTGAGTTTACCTCTCATCAAGTTTTTCCACCCATTTTCTTATCCTCATTAAAATCAATTTTTGTTAAATTTTTATATTAGATTTACATTAAATTTACATGTTATTAAAAATTTTGGTTACATCTAAGTTACCGAAAGATTTATTTAAAAAAAACACAAAAAGTTTGCCATGTCTAAACTAGCCATTTTAGGCGGAGAACCAACTGTAACATTAAAAAAGATGTGCGAGCCCGGGGAACCAAACTGGAGTTGGGAATATCCCATTATTGAGGAGGGAGAAATTAAAGCAGTAGTCGATGTGCTAAAAAGTAGGAGGCTATGTTCCTTAACAGGGACAAAAGTAAAAGAGTTTGAACATAAATTTGCGGATTACATAGGCGTAGAATATGCGATAGCTTTCAGTAGTGGAACGACAGCCCTTCATGCAGCTATTGCAGCAGCTAAGGCAGGCCCAGGTGATGAAGTCATCGTGCCCGCATATACGTTTATAGCGTCCGCAGTATCCATTTTGTACAATAATGCAATTCCGGTATTTGTGGATGTAGACCCTAAGACTTATAACATAAATCCGGAAGAAGTGGAAAAAGCCATAACTCCTAAAACAAAAGCCATCATGGCGGTTGACTTTTACGGCCACCCGGCGGATAGAAAACCTCTCCTCGAAATATGTAAGAAAAACGATTTAGTTTTGATAGGGGACTGTGCGCAATCTCATGGCGCCACCTACGACGGGAAAAAAACCGGTAGTATTGAACATGTAGCCTGTTTTAGTTTCCACGAGAGCAAAAATCTTCCTTGCGGAGAAGGAGGAATGCTAGTGACAAACGATCCCAAATTGGCTGCTTTTGCTAGTCGCGTCAGGCTATTTGGTGAAAAGTTAATTGCGGGGAAAGCCCGTGAGTATATTTCGTATGATCTTGGATACAATTACCGTTTAACCGAAATTCAGGCTGCAATTGGAATCGAGCAACTGAAGCGTCTGGATAAAAACAACGAAATACGCAGGAAAAATGCAGCGATGCTTTCGGAGCACGTAGCAAAAATCCCAGGTGTAGAACCCCCCTACGTTGCTCCAAATGTTCAACATGCCTATTACTCATATGCGTTGAAGCATAATGAAGAAAAAACAAACGTGCCTCGGGAAGTCATTTTAGGAGCGTTAAGAGCTGAGGGCGTGCCGACATATATCTATCAAAAAATCCCTCTTTACAAACAGCCCGTTTTCCAGAACTTGGATTGCTACGGAAAAGGTTGTCCTTTTCATTGTCCGAATGCTAGAAAGGTTGACTACAGCCTTTGCAGTTGTCCGGTAACTGAGGATTTATGCCGAACTGTATACAATTTCTTTGTAAATCCTCCTGTAGACACAGATCTTGTCAAGCAGTATATTGACGCAATCCAGAAAGTATACGAAAATGTTGATGAACTTAAAAAGCACAAAGAGGAAATAACCAAAAAATTCGATTTTGGAGAATGGGGCGGGATGTCTGAATTCAAAAAGTAAAATGGTGATTTTATTAAAAAGGAAAATATATGGAATTCAAAGCAGTTGAAATACTCTAAAGATTTAACTTACGATGATTTTGCAATAGAGAGAAAAAATGCCGTAGTGACCTTCTTTAAAAAGCCTTTAAACGAGGGTTCTCAACCTGGATGGTCATTTAAAAACCTTGTTACGAGTGACATAGGTTCGAATATCTATTTGGCGTGGATATTATTCGAACGTGGTGGAGGACACAATTATCATGCACATTCTGGTGAGGAAATCTTGCATATCCTAGAAGGAAAAGTACAGTTCGCCTACAGATCAACAGAGGAAGAAGATGTCAAAGTCGTGCTTGGGCCGGGAGACTCGGTGTATGTGCCCCGCGGTACGCCACATTCGCTCTGGAATTTGGGAGAGGGGGACTGTAAATTCATCGTGGTGAAATCTCCACCGTACTTCCTAGAAGAGATTCCACTGCCTCCTGAAATAAAAGAAAAATCTTTGAAACCATTAACAAACACTTGCCGAGGTTTTTAATGAAAAGACTTGGAGTAGGATTTGTTGGAGCGGGTTTTGTTACAAATACGTTTCACGTGAACGCATGGAAGGGCGTAAGACATGCAGACATAACAGCCATATGTGATCTTGAAGAGAAAAGAGCAAAAGCTACAGCAACTCGTTGCAGAAAACTCAGAGTAGGCGATCCCAAGGTCTATACTGATGTAGCTGAAATGATAGGAGATCCTGGGGTCAATGCAGTATGGATAACTGTGCCAAACTTTGCCAGGTTGCCAGTAATGGAGGCGATAACAGAGGAGGTGACGCAGGGGCGAGCTGAACTCGTGGGCATAGCATGTGAAAAACCATTGGCCCGCAACGTGGATGAAGCTGAAAGGATGCTCGAGCTGATTAAAAAAACTGGATTGCTCCATGGCTATCTTGAGAACCAAGTTTTTGCCCCGTCGGTAGTCAGAGGCAAGGAAATCCTGTGGCGAAGAGGGGCTTCAACCACTGGGCGCCCTTATCTAGCAAGATGCGCGGAGGAGCATGGTGGACCGCATGAAGCATGGTTCTGGGATGGGACTAAACAAGGAGGTGGAGCACTGAACGATATGATGTGTCATAGTCACGAAGCTGCCCGTTTTTTGCTCACGGCCCCCGATGAAGAAAAGAAGGCGCTGGAACCCCGCACGGTGTCGGCCGAGATCGCATCGCTGAAGTGGACGAGGCCAGATTACATCCAACGTCTCAAGAACACAACCGGAGGAAAAATCGACTATTCTAAGACCCCGGTGGAGGACTTCGCGAAAGCAAACGTATTGTATGAGACTCCAGAAGGTCTCTTGACGATGGTGGAAGTGACAACCTCTTGGAGCTTCGTAGGTCCCGGACTGAGGTTAAGCTTCGAACTCTTAGGGCCAGAGTACTACATGCAGGTCAACACCCTAAACCCTGAGCTCAACGTTTTCTTCAGCCGAGAAGTCAAGGGAAAGACGGGAGAAGACATAGTCGAGAAGCAGGCGGCAGAGCAAGGCCTCATGCCAGCATTACCAGATGAGTCGGTTGCATATGGATATGAAGGCGAAGACAGGCACATGGTCGAGAGCTTCCTCGATGGTAGGACACCAAAGGAGACGTGGGAGGACGGAGCATTTGTGGTCGAGCTCCTAATGGCGTGTTACATGGCCGCGGAGAAGGGAAAGAAGTTTAATTTCCCGCTTAAGGGGCTTGACAAATTCGTGCCAAAAGTCGCGCGGGGAACTTGGAAACCCAAAAAAGTGGCAGAGGCCCCATCCGAATAAACTAAATAATCTCGTGGGGTAAAAGTACATGCCGAGTTTTTTTATTTATGAACCACACCCGCGCAAGCCCCGCCAAGAACAAAAAACTAAAGTGAAATAACACTTGCAACAACTAGATTAATGAATATCTAAATCAGTAGAAATGTGGAAAGGCGGGTAAAAGCTAATTAAAAAAGGATGGTCCGATGAAAAGGTTCTTGGTTCTGACTATAGCATCAATAATTACAGCTGGCCTGATTGCTGGCGCACTTTTCCTTACTAGTGCTCCCTTTTCCATGCAAGTGATTCCTGAAAACACTATGGACTCCATTGCCGGGCAGAGATGTGTATTCCTAGTTACTGTTGCTGACGAAGGACTGGGAAGTGGCAAGGGCGGGGCTGTCGATATCACGGCTACTGCTCCCGGCGCCGCGGTAACCGTCAATCCCCAAGCGATAACTCCCGGACAAGTTGCTGAG
>CAYFPZ010000094.1:0-59609 GCA_964345105.1 Hadarchaeota archaeon (SeqCode) | reverse complement strand
TTTTATCATAAGTTGCCACCGCGGATGGAAAAGCGTAACCAACTTCCTCCCCTTTCGGATCCAACAGCACGGCTGAAACATCCTTGTCTGCTGAATAGGTGAACCCGATCGATACGCTTGCGTTGGTCACGATCTCCCAGTCCTTGAGTTCGAAAGCGGGTGGTTTGGCCTCTTCGCCGATAGCTGCGATGATGGCAATTATTATGGCAACGACTATCACGGCACAGATGGCGATCACTCTAACAGCCCATTTCACGTGCTCACCTCCTCCCCTCTAACCCACCTTGGCGGCAGGCCTACTTTAAAGTCACCATCGGGTTCGAGCTCGAGGGGGAGACGGTTGGCAAAATGTAATCGACATCGCGCAGACGATCGGTAACAGGACCACGGTGATCAACCAGAGATTCCCCATCGCCTCATCTATCCGCTCGCGGAAGCGGTGTTCAACCCGGTGCAGCGTCGAGAGGAAATCTGCTGCCATCATGCACGCCTGTCCCGCCGCCGCTTCCGAGCTCCGCCGAATGCGCGTAATCACGTTTAGGAAGCTTTGGATGAGGGGGTTACGGGTTCGCTTGACCAACCCTCGCTCAAATAGCGCGCGGTGCACATCTATTGCGTACTTCTCGGTGCTCTCGACAATTTCATGGAGCTGATCCGCAACAGGCGACCCCGGCATCAACTCAGCAGTTTCGACCATCGCCTGACTCATCGGCTTTCCGTCTATCACGCGTGAGCCTATGGTGTTGAGAGCTGTTCCCCAGTCGATCGCCTTTGTTCGCTCTTCTTCCCGAAGCTTCCTTCGCTGCCCAGCGTAGAGATATGCGTAGACAGCAACTGCCGCAGCCGCAGCCCAGATAAACCAAAACGCGTTCACCCCTTGGGCGATCGCTCCCAACGCACCTGTCTGAATGCCTAAGAAGTAGAGGAAACCTGGCCAAGCAAGGGCGAGGAAAACCAAGAGCGGTGGCAGCCAAGAGGGAACCTCGCGCGCGAAGATTCTTACATTCCCTCGTGAGGGTAGACGGGGGTCATCCTCAGGTACCTCGGAAGGAGGTAGGGTCGTGGGCCTGAGCCTTCCCATATAGGTAGTGAAAGTGAAAAAGGAGGCCACGAGCAGGAGGGCTGCGAGCACGAAGAAGTGCAGTTGGACAAAATTTGTCCCTATTGCACCGAACAATGGAGAGAGGCCGATCATCCCGACGATCGCAAGCGAGCCGAATACCATGAACGCCATTGTAGGCATCACGAGCGCGTTCAAACGCTTGCTCAGCTGAACTTCGCTGCTCTCAAGCACACGTTGTGGCGCCCGGCCAACATCGGAGGTGCGAGAAGCTTCCTCCAGCGCACCTGTAGAGCGGAGGATATCGAAAAGCGCCTGCCTCGTGCCCTCATCAATCTCGCCCCACCGATGAGCGATTATCGTGAGCATATGGCGGACACTCTCATAGCGGTGGCGAGTATCGAGTTCGAGTAGCCCGCGCTGGAAGTCACCCGCGAGTTCGCCTTTGCTTTCGTTGGCAGCTAAAATCGTAGCCCCGCGCAGGTCAGGTTTGTGGTAGAGAGCGAAGCTTAACAACATGATTGTGTGGATTGCCTCCCCTTGGGCTTCGCTTCGCCTTATCCCGGCGAGGCTTGGGGGATAGAGGTAGAATACCATCCCCAAGGCGCATCCCAGCACCAAGCCAAGCACGGGGAGCCACCACATCGCGAGCGTGTCCGAGCCTGTCAGACTGATTAACAGCCATCCGAGAACGCTCATGAGAGTGGGGATGATTAACATGAGGAAGAAACCAGCCCAGTACTCTCTCGCTGAAATCCTGAGCTTTGCTTGCTCAAGCTCACGCTGGGTGTGTTCGGTTACTTTCATGTTGTGTGTGAGTTTACCAAAAATTCGATAAGCGATCCTGCACAGGCGTTCATAAAAGGACGGTGGACGTTTCTCAGCCTGTTTGAAACGCTCAAGGATTTCTCGCACATCCTCGCTTACGGGTAGCCATTCCTCTACTTTTAAAGGGCCTTCAACCAACTTTGCCACCTTGTTAGAACGCGCTCGTACTCTGGAGCATTTTCTTTAACGAAAGAGAAGTAAGCGTCGTAGGCACGACTCACGAATGGTAGCTCAAGGTAGCTCATATCGCCAGTGCCTCTGGCCAAACAAAGCAAGTCAGACTTCATTTTAGCCTCTGCGAGAATGCCTGTTAGGAAGTCTCGCTCATCTATCGCGAACCGCTTGCACATCGTGGGCAAGAGCTGGCTTCCGTCTCTTTCTGGTGGTAAGAAGTCCAGCCGTTTTGCAGCATCTAGAATGTTGAGTTTTGAGAGATCAAAAGAGTTCAAGCGCTCAAGGAGGCGCCTATCACCGCGAAGGAAATTTCTTGGAACGAGTAAATCGCGCTTGCGGTCTTCGGTGAAAATCTCGGCATACTTCGGTTTGTTCTCCCAATCTTTGAGTACCTCAGCTACCTCTATCACCCGCCTGATGGTACCGGTTGGAGTAGAAAAACGGGCGGTGCTAACAACAAGATCGACGTACTTGTAGGCTGCGTCATGCAATCCCATGATGCGGCACACCAGATCAAACATCTCGCGCTTCGAGCGGGCGTGAAAGCTGCTCACGATTGGTTGACTTCCCTGACGCGCTGCCGCCCCCAAAGCCGCTCTAACCGCCTCCATCGCCCGTACCTCCGTGATAAGCCAGTATGCCGCGCCGCCTCTAAGGAAGGCATCAATTTGCCGATGGAGATGCTCGGCATCAGCAATTCGTACATTTTCGATTGAGTAACCGTGTGCAACGAACTCCTCAAGGTGGAGTTCCTCCGTATCTTGAAATGCTATGATGCGTTGGTGGGGGCCTATCTCGGGCACTAGCGTTTCCACCTCGCTGGTTTTTGCGCTCCCCATTTCACCTATGATAAAAGCTGAAGCGCCCCGCCGGACGAGGTTACTCACAAACGAGCTGGCGAGAGGTGTAAGCGTACCCCGCTCGAGGAAGAGTGGCTGGGTCCAAGCTCGGCGGCGGCGCTTCCTGACTGATATCGCGATGCTCCTCGGCCATATAGCCGGGTACCTACTCAAAAACAATCGCATTCCAAGCTCGGGAATTTCAATGTCCAACTGCGGGCGAACTTCATCGAAAGATGTCGCGAGGCGGGAAGCGAGAGTTTCCCCGAATCCTAACAGAGCCGGCGTTGTCCAATGGATGCCAGTCTCGCACATATCCCAACGTTCGTGGACGACTCGAATTGGCTGAAGCTCGGGCGGTGCGGGGATGTAAATGTCGGTGAGTTTGTCATCGTAGCTTAGGGGCTCAAGCCACCGGTAGGTAAGCCAGCCAGACATCTGCTTGGCAAGTTCCCTAAGCTCACTTGAGGGGATATTGACATCCGAGCGCTCCCGAAGGAGGTGTAGCAAAACATTGTACCAATCGTCGAGGAACCCCGAGATCCGCGTTGGGAAAGCAAAACGGGCGTGTCCCGGCTTGGCCTTCGTCTCAAATTTATATGCTTCGTCCAGCAACTGGAGGTGCTCCGCGGGCATCTTGAGCTCTGGAAGATCAAGCTGGTAAAACGGTAGCGGACGATCAAGCTGTTCGTAAATCCGCACAGTGCCTCGCCGCTCGGCTAACTCATAAGTCTCCAGCAGTTTTAACCTGTGCCTTGGCGAATAACAAATCCCCTCGACGAAAAAAGGCATTACCCGCGCCGCAAAAACCTCGTCGTAATCCGTTTTGTCAGCTTTTTGGATGGCTGCAATACCCGCCAGCCTTGTTCTTGCGTTCGTGAGGAGTTTTAGGAAATAACGTTCGGTGCATTTCGCGCATTCGCCTTTGAGTCTACTGTATTTTTTCAATAATTCCTCAATCGGTGAAAAATCGTGCGGTGCCTCTAGAATTTTTCCCCATCGTTCGGTCAATTCTTTGCATCGTTTATCTACGCAACCTTTGCACTTATCTTTCTCACTTACCGCATAGGATGCACGGTCGAAAATGAGCTGTTTGATTACAGCTAGGGTTTTGGCGAGTTTTGAAAGTTCACTCGAACAGTACACCCGTTTATAGGCCCGGCGAAGGGTAACTTGGTCCACCAAGTTTTGCGCACCGAGTTGCTCGAACACACAGGCGCGACAACGTTTATCTTCTAGTGAACTTAGTCCTTCGCACCCATAACATTCGATTTCTGCAACCTGGAGTGGGCCGGAACGATAGGTCCGAAGCGCCATAATTATCATCTGCTGTGGCGCTTTGTCTTAACAATCTTGCTGGCACAATTGGGTGGCTGGACCTTTCCGAGTGATAGCTCAAGCGATACAACTCGGCGCTCGAGCTCGTCGAGTCTATGCCTGAATTCAGCGATCAAATCAGCTACCATGTTCTCGATTTTTCCTGTCACGAAATCACGCTCCTTAACGTAATCAAACGCTCGGTTAATAAAGTTCAACTTCTACGACAGTACCCTTTCCAAAACCTTCCATATCCCCAGGAACGAGAATGAACCCATCAGCTCGCGTCATCGAACTCAGGATGCCTGAGCCAGTAATTCGGATCGGTTCAGCCAAGAGTTCATCCGCTTCACTCCAAACCCGCACTCGAACCACATCCGCGCGCCCCAAGCTTGAGGCAACCTTACGCGTCAGCTTCGCCCGAACCCTTAGGCATCCCCAATCCGGAGGCAGTCCTTGCATTACCCAAATAGCAGGCCTGACCAACATGTCGAAAGCAACCAGCGAAGCAACCGGAAAACCAGCAAGGCAGAACACTGGCTTACCTCGAACCACGCCAAATGCGGTTGGACCACCCGGACGTAAGGCGACACCGTGGAAAAGCAGCTCCCCGAGCTCAGCAACCATATCGGGGGCGATATCATGCTCTCCCACTGAACTTCCACCCGAAATAAGGACCACATCATTTTTCAGGGCTTTTTGTAGTGTGCGGCGCATCGCTTGTGGTTTGTCAGGGGTAATGTCGAACGGGTTCGCTATGCCACCGCAGCTCTTAACTCCCGCGGATAAAGAGTATCTGTTAATGTCCGTAATTTGACCTGGTTTTAGTCGCGTGCCTGGGCTCCTGAGTTCGGACCCTGTCACGATAATTGCAACTTTTGGTCTACGAAAAACCAGCACCTTGAGATGACTGATTGACGAAAGCATGCCGATATCTTGAGGCCTGAGCTGTTGCCCGCGTCTCAGCACCACCTCGCCCGCGCGAACATCTTCCCCCTGAGCTGAAACATTCTTGCCGAGTGTGAGCGGAACTAGCACGGCGATACGTTTTTTCTCAATTTTAGTGTGTTCGACCATTACGACTGCATCCGCACCTCGGGGCATCGGTGTCCCCGTCATCAGTTTGATTGCCTCGCCTTTTCGGACACAAGATTTGGTTGCAACCCCTATTTTCGCGAACCCGACTACACGGAGTTTTTTAGGCTTTGTTTCACTTGCCTCAAATGTATCGGTTGCGCGAACCGCGTAACCATCGACGGCCGAGCGATTGAAGGGGGGGACATTTGTTTTTGAAATGACATCCTCGGACAGCACGCGCCCCAACGCTTGATCGAACGACACTATTTCAGAACTCAAAGGTTTCACTCGCGAGAGTACGAGCTTCAGAGCATCTCCGAGCTTGGTATAGCGAGCAAAGCCCCGCATTCGAACTCGCATTTCACTCACGTGCGTGCTTGATGAGGTGCCCCAACTCGGGAAGGATTAGTTTCATCGCGATCTCTGCTGCGTTTGGGGCCCCGGGTAAGCAAAAAACCAGCTTCCGCTCGATGAGGCCCGCGGTAGCTAGGGTCAGAAGCGCCGCCGTGCCGACCTTTTCATAACCGATGCGCCGCAGAATTTCACCGAACCCCGGCAACTCCTTCTCGAAAAGCGGGCTCAATGTTTCAATTGTGACATCACGCTTTGTTATGCCAGTGCCCCCTGTAGTTATCACGACATCGATTTTTTTGTCAGCTATGAACCCTTGTACAGCTTTTTTTATCTCATTCGCTTTGTCTGGGACTATTGACCTAGTCGTTTCGTGCCCCGCTTCGCGCGCCTTTTGCTCGATGATTTTTCCAGTAACGTCTTCATCGCGTCCCTCACGCATCGCTGCCGCCCGGGTGTCACTCACGACGAGTACCGCTATCCTCAGGTGGTCTGGTGCCCCCTTGCGATGCTCGATTCCACTCAACCTTTCACCTTCTTTAACACACGAATATCCTCGATTGAAGTCGTGGGATACTGCCCGGCCTCGTCCTTCTCCAAGCTTTTCACCATGTCCCAGATTGTGAGTAGTGCATTCGTCACACCAACCAAGGCTTCTATCTCGACGCCAGTCTGCCCCGTGCTCTTGACCTCGATTTCAGCGCGAATCCCCTCCTTATCAAAATTAAAAATTATATCAGTGCCTGTAATTGTGATTTGGTGAGTTAAGGGGATGAGTTCCGAGGTGCGTTTGACCGCCAAAATCGCAGCGGTCTGGGCGACTACCAGCACATCACCCTTGGGCACCTCGCCTGCCTTGATTTTTTGGAGCGTTTCGGGTTTCAAGCGGATAAAACCGCTTGCCTTCGCCACTCGGGATACTGATGGTTTTGATTCAATGTTGACCATTCTGACCATCTGACCACGCTAAAAGCATCGCCCGACGAGCAATAAAAGTTTAGGTTCTTTTCATGAGGCGCTTTCACCAAAGTCGCAGCTTAATCGACCCAAAAGTCGCTTGATCGCACAAGGATTGAAAGGGTGAAAAAAGTCGCTCTGTGGTACAGGTTCGCCTAGTAGTGCATGGGAGTTAGATGCGGCTCCTCAATCGAAGACCAAACATAGTTCTTGCCCAGCTTCACGCGCTTCGCGCGACCGGAGTTCTCAAGCTGGCGAAGCACGCGATTAATCTCCCGGACTTTCCAATCCAAGATATGCGCTAGGTCCGGGGCACGGAGTGCACCGTGGCGGCGGAGAATGTACTCGATTATCTCCAACCTTATCGTCTCCGGCCAGCTTTCTTCTTCCTCTTCTTCTTCGATAAACTCTGGAAATTCATGCATACATACACCAATTTGTAGTTTGGTGGCCGTATTCAAAAGACTTGTGCTGGGGGCCCACAAATAGTTTTTAACTTGCGGACCTTAGGTGAGTGGAGAAAAAAATGCTCGACATTAGAAAGAAAAGGATTGCCGCAAAAAAGCCGCAAATGAAATTGCTAAGGAAAAGGTAATGAAAGCGGTGAAAAAAGGAATGCTATGAAGATTGTAATCTTCTTTGTGCTTCTTCAAACATTCTCTCAAAGTCACTCTCTTTGGGGACATCCCCAAGACCGATACCCGGGCACTCCTCCGAAACCTCGAACTTATAGCCGTTGCTGCCCCTTTTGAGCGAGAACGGGTAAAAGCGGCAGATGAGTGGCCTGATGTTGTAAATCCTACAAGCTTTTCCATCGAGGAAGACGCACTTCCCCCCTCGTTTTTTCATTCGGTAGCGGTAGGGCTGAATGCTTAACGAGCGAGAGGTGAATGAGAGAGGTCTTAACCCTGTTGCTTTAGATATCTGTCTGACTTCGGATTTTAGCAACAAGATATTTCGTCCACGATGTGAACCATCACCGCAGCACTTGGCGCATCGCTGGCACTCAAAATGCACATTTTTGGGGCAACGTAGGTTCATTCATTCGCCCTAAATTACTTAGCGCGGCTAGTTTAATTTCCTTTTCCTTGATTTATCTTTGGCACATCCGCAGGAAATACTCGTGCAATCGTGTGTCGGGTGTGAGCTCCGGGTGAAAAGCCACGGCGAGCAAGTTGCCTTGCTGCACCGCGACGATTTTTTCTTGAAACTTGGCTAAGACTTGAGCATCTCCCCAAACCTCCTCAACCGCCGGCGCGCGGATGAAGACTGCGCTATAGGGCCTCTCACCCAAAATTGGAATCTCCAAGTTTACCTCAAACGACTCGCGCTGCCTGCCGAAAGCATTCCGAATTACAGAGATATTCATCAGTTCCAGCAACGGCTGCCCGGTCCGCATGACCTGCTCGTCCCCGCGCTTGGCCAATACGATGAGGCCGGCGCAGGTGCCTAAGATTGGGGTACCACCGGCTGCAAGCTGCTTGACCCGCTCGAAAAAGCCCGCCGTGAGCATGAGCTTGCTGATCGTCGTCGATTCTCCACCTGGGATGATGATGCCGTCCACGCGCTCGAAATGCTCAGGCTTGTTGGCCCAGACCGTCTCGCCCTCGATGCCGAGCTTTTGCATCGCCCGCTTAGTCGCCTCGAGGTGCTCGCTCACAGCGCCTTGGAGACCGATGATGCATATCTTCACGATTGCCACATATCCAAACTAATCTATAAAAAGTGGGTGTTCTTAGACGCCCCTTGCCTGCAATTTCTCCGATTCCTTAAGCGTTTTGATGTCTATTCCACGCATGGCTTCTGGTAACCCTTTGCTCACCTCTAACAAAACTTGAGGATCATCATAGTGCCTCGTTGCCTCTACAATCGCTTTCGCCATACGTGACGGATTGCTTGATTTAAAGATACCTGATCCAACGAAGACTCCGTCTACGCCTAATTGCAGAACCATCGCACTATCCGAAGGCGTCGCGATACCCCCAGCCGCGAACCAGACCACAGGTAAACGTTGCAGTCTTGCTGTTTCTTCAACCAACTCAACTGGCACTCGGTACTCCCGCGCTTTTTCCTCTAATCTCTCTCGCGATAATCCAGCCAGCTCAGCTATCTGCCTCTTCGTCAGCTTTATGTGGCGAATTGCTTCAACAACGTTGCCGGTACCGGCTTCACCTTTTGTTCGAATCATCGCAGCCCCTTCGTCTATCCTTCGCAGTGCTTGGCCCAAATCGTAGGCGCCGCAAACAAATGGGACTTTGAATTTGCGTTTGTCCACATGTGCTTCTTCGTCTGCAACTGTGAGAACTTCACTTTCATCTATCATATCCACTCCCAAGGCTTCAAGCACCTGCGCCTCAGCAAAATGTCCTATCCTGCACTTAGCCATAACTGGAATGGTGACGGCATTCATGATCGCTTCAACAATAGCTGGGTCAGCCATGCGAGCGACGCCACCGGCAGCCCGAATGTCGGCAGGGACCGCTTGCAAAGCCATTACCGCTACCGCTCCGGCCTCCTCAGCTATGATCGCCTGCTCGGGGTTCGTCACGTCCATGATTACGCCACCCTTCTGCATCTTGGCGAATCCGCGCTTCAGGCGTTCGGTGCCTAATGTGATGATTTTTTCCTCAGTTTTCTTCTGCATGTTCCCACTAATTCATCTTTAATCACTCCAACCTAAAAAGGAAAATGGTGGCGTCGTGTTTTTGCGGCACGCTAGGGGCTGGCGATCGAAGTGTGATGTTTGTGGCAGGGAAGCTGAGGATATCTCGGCCACGCTAAAGGTCTGTGCCCGATGCGTGCGCGAAAGGTTCGAGGATTCTAAGCCCTACATCGAGGCAGCGCATGCCAGCATTAGGAGGCGCTACGGTTTGCCAGCTCAAGCACCTAAAAATCCCAAAGGCGCGCGATGCGGTGCTTGTGGGAACGACTGCCGTATCCCAAAGGGCGAAAAAGGGTTCTGCGGCGTGGTCGAGAACATCGGCGGCAAGCTCGTTCGAAAGTTCGGCACGCCCGATCGCGGCTTGCTGACTTGTTACTATGACCCCCTTCCTACAAATTGTGTTCCCGCTGAATTCTGCGCGGGGTCAAGCGGCGCCGGGTATCCAAAGTGGTGCCGGACCCCTCGGGGCGACATCGGGTACTACAACCTGTCAATTTTTCTGGGGAGCTGCACTTACAGCTGCCTATTCTGCCAGAACTTCAGCTTCCGCGAGCTCACTGTTGAGGGAAAGCCCACCATGACCGCCGCCGAGCTTGCCGAAAAAGCAAACAAGAGCGTGGGGTGTGCCTGCTACTTTGGGGGGGATCCGGCCAGCCAGATGCCGTTTGTGATAGAATCGGCGCGATTGATGTGCGAGGCCGCAAAACTAGAAAATCGCATCTTTCGCGTCTGTCTCGAGACAAACCTGAGCATGGAGCTACAGAGCTTGAAGCAGTTCGGTGAGCTCTCGATGAGTAGCGGGGGCGGAATCAAAGCCGATTTGAAGTGCTGGTCCTCTGAGATTTTGTACGCATTATCCGGCATAGAACACCGCGCGGCATATGATAATTTTAAATGGCTGGGCAGGCGCCATCACGAGCGTCCTGAAGCTCCATTCGCCAGAGTGAGCACGCTGTTGGTGCCGGGCTATGTGGACGAGGAGGAAATTCGGGCGCTCGCGTCATTCATTGCCGACTTGGACACGACCACCCCTTACTCCCTTCTCGCCTTCCACCCGCTCTATTACATGGATGACATGCCTTACACTAAGCGCAAGGATGCCGAGCGGTTTGCTAGGATATGCAAGGAGGAAGGGCTTCAAAAGGTTAGGATAGGCAATCCTTGGCTCCTCTGTTAAAGCTTTATGAAGTTTAAATCAACTCTTAGTCAGGTGCAAACGTGGCGATTCATATAGCTGAATGTGTTTTAGGCGTGTTCGCGTTCGATGACAAGGGGCGAATGCTAGCATCGAAGCAGTTCCCCCGGGACGCCATCGAGGTGGCCGGGCGGCTGGCGAGCGTTCAGATTGGCACTCCTACGGAAGAGCACCGCGAGCTCATCGCTGAACTAGTCAAGAAAGGTTCCCTTGAATTCACCCTAGAGTCTGAATTTCTTGTTTCACAATTGCGCAAGGAATTTCGACGCACCAAATTCGAAGTGCAGCTACCGAATCTGGCAGGCGAGCTCCTACGCACCAAGCTTAAGAAGATAGCTAAAGAGGTGGGATTCAAGGAGTCAGACAAGCTCGTCCGGGAGGTAAACTTCATCCTCACGCGGCAAAAGCTTCGAGCGGAGGCCGCCGAGCGGGACAAGCTCGTCATCCAATCTATAGGTATGCTCGATGAGTTTGACAAGTTCATAAACATCCTCTCTGGCTTGATCCGCGAGTGGTACTCTAACCACTTCCCCGAGCTAGACAGACTTGCCCCCGAGCACCAAAAATACTTGAAACTTGTCCTAGAATTGGGTCCGCGTGAGCGATTTACTCAAGCCGCGGTGAAAGGTGCGGCCGAATTATCAGATGAAGATGTCGCGCACATAACTGAGGCTGCAATGAATTCCTTAGGTGCCCCATTCGACGAACTCGATATCAAAATACTGCAGGGTTGTGCACGAGAGGTGTTCGCCCTCTACGAGTTTCGAGAGCGAGTAGCCGAGTATATAGATGGGTTGATGGCTCAGGTGGCGCCAAATCTGCGAGCGGTCGTCGGTGGCTCGATTGGTGCACGGCTTATTTCACTAGCGGGCGGTTTGAAGAAACTTTCTCGTTCTCCCGCGAGCACACTTCAAGTACTTGGGGCGGAAAAAGCTCTTTTCAGAGCGCTCCGTGCTCGAGCGAGGCCCCCCAAGCACGGCGTAATCTACCAGTACCCTGAGGTTCGGGGGGCGCCTAAGTGGCAGCGGGGGAAGATAGCTCGTGCCCTCGCAGGAAAATTGTCCATAGCCGCGCGCGTAGACGCGATGTCGGGTGAGTTCGTGGGGGACAAGCTTACCGCGGACTTAAAGGCGCGTATAGCCGATATCAAGGCGAAATACAAGGAGCCGAGGAAATGAGATGAAAGTAACTGAACACAAACGCTTTGCTGGGGTCTACTGGGTCGAACTCGAGGACGGGACGCGCAAGCTTGCCACTGTAAACCTAGTCCCGGGCACCCAAGTCTACGGCGAGCGGCTCCTCCAAATTCAAGGGATCGAGTACCGCCTCTGGGACCCCTATCGGAGCAAGCTCGCGGCTGCCATCTTGAAGGATATCAAGAAGGTCCCGATTGACCAAGGTAAATGTGTGCTCTACCTAGGGGCCGCCAGCGGAACAACTGCCTCACATGTCTCCGACCTAATCGGCTCAAGTGGCTCTGTCCACTGCGTTGAAATTTCATCGCGCCCGCTCCGAGATTTGCTCATAGTCTGTAACCGGAGATACAACATGGTGCCTCTCTTGGCCGATGCTCGGCAACCGGGAAGTTATTGCGCACTCATCGAGAAAGTAGATGTGGTCTACCAAGATGTCGCCCAGCCTGACCAGACGGAAATTTTGTCAGCGAACGTGAAGGCATTTCTACGGGAAGGGGGTTACGCGGTGCTGGCGCTCAAGGCTCGGAGCATCGACATCACCAAGGAGCCGCGCGAGATCTTCAGGGATGAGTTAGAAAAACTTGAAGAGGAGCTGGAGGTCGTCGACGCGAAGATACTCGATCCCTACGAGAAGGATCATGCGATGCTCGTGCTACGCAAATGAAATCATATTTTTAACACCATCAAATATAACCCGAACCGGGAACAATTCAACTTTCTAGTGCTTCAATTGTTTGACGTACTAGGGGGATGTTTTTGTTCCCAAGACCTGCGTTACCACGTCTATCGAATGAAGTATGTATCGCTGAGCTTCTTCCGCGCCATAGTAAGCTCTGTTGTGGCCCGGTAATATCGCCTTGATTTGCTTATCAAGCGCGCGCTCTAACAACCCATTGAGAGAACCAAGTTGTGCATTTAGACTGTCGTTATCTGAGAAAAGCATTGTATAATATTCCATCTCAAATGTCATGTCTTCAAAGCCCGTGTCATCCTCTTGGTACGATATCGTTGTATCTCCGATAAACAGTACCCTAGTTATTTCGTTGTAAAAGCTGATGCTTCCCGGCGTATGCCCAGGTGTCGAAAGCACTCTTAATCCAAATATGGTCTCCCCGCCATATAGAAATCCCGTAGGTTGGTAGCCAGTGTAGGTAAACGGTTCTGGTACTCCAGGGAAATTGTTGCCCATCGCAATTATGTACGCGTCCCCGATAGGAGCATAAACTGGTATATTATCCTCCAGAAAATAGTGGCCAGCACCTGCGTGATCAGCATGACCGTGTGTTAGTAAAACCGCGACTACTGGCATTTTGGGGAACTTTTTGCTAATTTCTGCCATTAGCAGATCATAGAAGTCCTCAGCACCACAATCAATCAATATCAATCCATTTGGCGTACCAACTGCGTAGACATTAGCTTTATAGAATGAGCCGGGGAATAAATCGGATAAATCGATAAATTCCTCGAACCGATATATATACCCGCGCCGTTCTACATGAACTGCTATCTGGGATATTTGAGTCGGTGATGCTTGGGCTAATGGAGATGCTATAGCCACCAAGAACAATGCAATGATTAAACCAATAGTAATTACACTTGTATAACCCAGTACCGCGTGATTACTCTCCGCGGAATAGGGCCTACGCGTTATAATCACCAGTAGGGGTTTTGTATAAGCATATAAAAGTCTTTTGCAAAATGGTAATTATTCCTCAAGGCGGTGGCCAAAGACGCAATACCACCCATCATCAAAATATTTCTAGATGAGAAGATACGTAATTCTCTTTCTTACCTTTCAGATATTGCGCCAGCTTTATCGGCTTTTCTCTCTTTAAACTTGACTAATCGCAGCCTTAGCGCGTTATCGGGTAGTCACCTCAAATCCGTCCTCGGTCACGATTACCGTATGCTCAGCTTGTGCCACCTTACCCCCCGCCCGCTCGGCCAGTACGTAATATGGCCACAGTGCCCCAATACCCACCAGCTCTCGCAGTGTCAACTCGAGCCTAAGCTTTGACATTTTTTTGGCAAACCATCGCTCCGCGAACGGAAGGCCATCGTAGGCTCGCTTAACCTCGTTGAGCAGTTGTTTTGCCATTCGAAGTCTTACTGGGCGGTCGTGTAAATAGCGAAAGATGTAAACCGCCTTTTGATTTTCGACGTACCCAGCGCCGTCAGTCACAAAGGGTTCGAGGGCCAAAACATCTCCGGCCTTCAACTTCTGCCCCGTCTCTTCTTTGACGTTTGGCACCGTTAGGCCCGCGTGCAGGTTCCACCGCGTTAGGCTGTGGCCTGTGAGGTTGCGAATGGGTTTGAAGCCGGCCGTAGTTGCGATTTCTTCGACAATTTTTCCTATTTCGCCTAAATCGATTCCTGGCTTAATCGCACCAATTGAGGCCTCAAGAGCCCGTTCGACCGTCTGTACAAGTTCCTGTTTTTCGCCTGTCGCGACTGTGAACGCGGTGTCCGCGATGTACCCATCGAGGTGGGCACCTATGTCGACTTTGACTGTGTCTCCCTCCTTGATGCTTGTGTCATCGTTTGCGGGCGGGCTGTAGTGGGCTGCGACCTCGTTGACCGAAACGTTGCAAGGAAAAGCTGGTTTACCCCCCTTCTGCGCGATCGACTCCTCAACCATCTCAGCTATATCGAGCAGCGTGACTCCGGGTTTCACGAGGGTGCGTGCCTGCTCTCGCACCTCGGCCACGAGCTTTCCAGCCGTTCGGTATGCCTTGAGTTCCTCTTCAGTTAACATTCAAATGCCATCCGAGCAAAAGTTGTTTAATCCTGCATCCAAATTAAACTTGATGTCATGAGTAAGGGCACCTTCCTAACCGAGGCGCAGGCGCGAGTTCTTGAGCTCCGCGTGAAAGGATTGACCCAAACTGAGATAGCTCGAATGCTGCGGACCTCCCGCGCTAATGTTTGCATTCTTGAACGCAGGGCGAGGGATAACATCGCGCGGGCAGAGCGCACGCTCAAGCTGGCTGCAAAGTTCCGTGCTCCAGTTGTGCTTAAGGTCAAGCGGGATGACGATATTTTGAAAGTGCCCAAGAGATTGTTTAAAGCGGCAGATGCTGCGAAGATTCGAGTCAAGCTCAGCACACTTGATGTAATATCCAAAATCCGTGAAGGGGCGGGGGATAAACTATACGGTCGGTCGGTAACTCAAAGTTTTGATATAGTTGTGACTTCAGAGGGCGAATTGCTCATTACGTGAACTTCGCTAGCTTTACCTGCTTTTGCCGCTCGAAGCGCAAATCCTCCTCCTTGTATCCCAAAACCTCCATAATCCGCATTACAGCGGGTAGAACCTGGTGCCCCACATAGTACTCAGGGTCATACTCTCTACCCTTGAAATCCTCCACAGGAATGGCGCGCTCGCTTATGCTCCCCGCACCCTTGGCTTCGATGTAGGCTATCACCATCCCGGGTTCTACCTCTCGCCCCAGCTCACGGAGCCTTTTCGCCGCTACCACATGGGGGCCTATTGAGCGGTAGCTCTCAATGGGCATCTTGAGCCGGGTGTAGATCACGAGGTCGTCCAAACTGGCACGACCCTCAAGCACGTCGCGGGTAGTTTTTCGTATGAGTTCAGCTGCTTTTTTCGGCAAGCCATCTTTGAGGATAGCCCTGAGCACCTCTTCTTGGGTTTTCTTTGCAAGCGCTGCCCAATCACGACGGACGAACTCTAGACCTTTAACTACCATTCTTCCCTCCTCGTCAATCATCGCGTAACGCTTCTTGGTGACGAACACGCCGCGGGGGTAAAAGCCCTCGAAATCAAGCTCGATGATGCCTGGAAGGCTCTCGTTTACCTGCTTTAGAAATCGCATCGCATCCTCGCGGCTTTTGGCGTTGAGTTTGCAGAAAAGCGAATCCGTATCTCCGTAGATCACCTCAAGACCGAAATCCTTCGCCATTTCAATCGTCTGGCGGATGTAGTGTCTTCCAAAACTCGTAACGCTTTCGGCGCATTGTTTGAAGTACCAACGTGCCCGCGGATATCCTAACATACCGTAGAAACTGTTCGCTATGATTTTGAGCGCCATTTGCTGCGCATCGAGCGAGCGATATTCCCTGCTCCCCCGCTTTTGTTTTTTCAGCTCCCGCTTCAACCGCACGCGCTCTTGAATGAGTCGTTCGAGCGTTACTGGTATGAATGCCTTCCGCTTGGTACAAAAGTAATAATCAAGCTCTGGAGCTTGTGTGGTCTCGCTGGGCGCGCAGCACTTGCAGTTGAGCGTTGAGGGGTCAATGTTGTGCGATACTATTATACTTGGGTACAGGCTCCTAAAATCGAACACTACGATACCCTCGTGTAGACCTTTCTCAGGTTCCATGACGTACGCGCCAATGTAGGTTTCCTCGAGTCGTTCCTCGTACTCCTCACCCACAGGTCTAACAGGTACGAGTTCGTTTCGTTTGTGAGCTTCACGGATTAGCAACCATTCAACGAGCTGTCCCGGCGTCATCCTGCTGACATCGAAGGGCGTTTGTCCGACCGTCCGCGTCAACTCGAAAAATAGCGGGAGCAACTCGAGTCCCAGCTCGAGCGTCGCCTCAGCATCCGACATCGAGTACTCGAGCAATTTTCTCGCGGGTTCTCCTCCATGTTCCCAAGCCTTGACCATCTCAGTGAATTCGAAATCAGGTTTCTCCTTACCCAGCATATGTCGATAAACGTCCTCGAGGGTGTAGTGGATGAGCCTTATCGTCCCTATCGTCGCGAGAAAGTTCACCATCGTGTAAACGTCGATGTGCACCCGTCCTCGAACCCGGGTCGCCGTCGCGAAACGCCGCTTGCGAGTTATCACTTCTGAGCCATCTCGTCCAAGTTTCAGCTTGATTTTTAGCTGCTTTGCCCGTTCGCGCAAGTAGGGAAAGTCGAAGAGATCGGTGTTGTATCCGAGCAGGATATCAACGTCACGCTTCTCGACTAACTCGACGAAGCGTCTGAGCATTTCTCTCTCGCTCTCCACGACCTCAACGTAATCGAGTTTCACCTTGAGATCCTTCCATGTGATGACTTTTTTGAAACCTCGGTTGTCGGCCAGGCTTACCATGAGAACTGGGTCCTTGTCAGGTCGGGGGGTTCCCGCGGGGTTGTAAACTTCGATGTCGAAGCTCATCACGTTCAACTTTTGCTCAGGTACATCGGCTGGTTTAGGTGGGCTCTCAAGCATCAGTATTTTGATATCTTTTCCCTCCTCCACCTTGCCGCTTACGCTGACGCCCGACATAGGGGTAAGTTCTCTGTCGACTAGGTAGCGCCTCGAGGAGGGGATATCAAACTCGTAGATATCTTTTACCCCCGGTAGCTCGCGTATCTCATGTCTGAGCCGGGACATGTCTTTTGAGTGGTGGAAAGTCACCTTTATGGTTTCGACTTCACTTCCGAGGAAATTCCGCTTAAAAAAATTGACTGATTTCGGCTTTAGGGTGCGCCCGTGCTCGCTGAGTTCGAGTTTGGAGATGAGCTTCGCCGTTTTTTTGGCGTCACTGGCCACAACATAGAGATATTGTTCGAATGTCGGGTCGATGGCGACAATCATCTCTGCCCCACTCTTCAGGAATAGCCTTATGCAGGGTTGCGCTTCTTCTTCAGCGTAGTCGACATCAAGCAGTAAACCTTTCATGTGCATCGTAAAAACAATCGTCCGCTTTTCAGATAAAAGTTGGCCCAGGGCGCCGTGAACGACAAGGTTTCATCCAGCTTTTTTTTTGGTTGGTGTAATTGGCTTTCCACAAGCTATATAAACCCCTCTGAACACAAAGGCTAACTTACAATTGGAAAGATGAAGGTGGAAAAATGGAAGAGAGGTATTTGTTCGCATTGGACTTCGACAAGACTTTGAGCGTTCAGGATACCGGGTTTCTCTTGAGTCAAAAACTGGGGATCTCACGGGAGGATTTCGATAAAAAAATCGAAAAATTAAGGCGGAAGAGCATCGCCAAGTTAGGTGGTGAGCTATCTTATCTTATAATTCACGATTTTAACTACAAGGGAAAAGTTACTCGAAAGCTTCTCCGAGAGGTTGGAAGAGAGGTAAAGCTTAAGATGAATATTCCTGAACTCATTGGCTTGCTACGGAAAGGCTTTCGTGGGAAACGCTTTGTCCCTTATGTAATTTCTGCTTCTCCCCAAAAAATAGTTGAAGAAGCGTTGAAAGGCATAATTCCTAAAAATCATATTTACGGTACCTTGTACACCTACGATGAAAAAGGGGTAGTTAAAGGTGTTGAATGGGTTAGGGCAGGATCGGCTAAGGTACAAGCCCTTAATTTGGCCAGAAGTAAGGAGAGAATCCCTCCAGAAAGAACCGTCTATGTAGGAGATGGTCATTCCGATATGTACGTGATGTTACACGTAAAAACTTACAATGGTTACCCGATAGCCGTCTCGCCCTCACCTTTCCTTGGGCACATCTCTAAAAGAACAGTACTTTCGTCGAACGCGTTGTGTATTTTAATACCGGTTCTAGAGGATATCGTCAAACTAAATGAGGAAGAGGTCAGAGAATTCTTAGAAAAAATTGGGCACCCGATTCAAGAGTGGGATAGGGCAAAAATTGAATGGGTCGATTTAGCTAACTGAGTGTCTCCTCCACGACTATGAAAGGGGCTCCTCGCGCTAAAGTAAAAACAAAATGGCGGGGACTTTGACCCTTCCGTTACTATCTCGTCAAGCTTCGGAGTCTCGACCACTTCCGTTGCTCAACGTTTTTTCACATCAGGACCTTTATCCCACAGTCGTTGCCTCACACCATGCTTCCTAGTGCTTATCCGCGACCGTCCGTGGTTTTTCGTCCACGTTTTTTCGCGGCTCCCTGTCGTCCGTAGACTTCAGTTCGGCCTCCTCTGTAGGCTTCTATCCCCGCCATTTATTTGTTAAATTTAACTTCTATAAATAATTTGTTTTTTAAAATGGAGATATTTCCGATTTAGAAATATTATTTAAACGCAGTTTAGATTCGGTTTTTCCGTTTATTATGAGAACTTTTCGCAAATGATGGTGCTTAGGGGTTGATTTTTTTGCTGGAATTTCATCGCCGATAACTTCAATGGGGGTGTTGATTAACTGATCTGAACCATAAATTCTTTACAACAATTCCTTACGGGGCAGCTTTGACACTTTCGGGACTTGCAATACTTTAGATTCAACCTAACCAACTGGGATGCGAAGGATTTTATCTCACTCTCCTTCTCCAGCCCTAGTTTACTCGCGACATCGGCGGCGAGGCGTGAGACCTTTGGGTCGGCCTTTCTCCACACAAACCTCAGCTCCCTCAAGAATATATTGACCGTTGTAGGCCCCACGCCCCTGAATTCCAGCAATCTTTTCTCTAGGTCCCCGCTGTCCTTGGCGCTCGCGTGCAGATTTTCAAGTGATCTATATTTCTCCTTCAGCGATTTAGACACCTCAAGCAATTTTGTGGCGGTGGAAAAATCGTAACGTACGTACCCACCGGAGTCCAAAATTTCGACGAGCTTGTCCCATCCCGCGTCCAAAATTTTCTCGGGCGTGTTTATTCCAGCCCTTTCAAACTCCATGTAAGTCCTCTTCGCTATTTCAGCTGAGATACGTTTGGCGAACAACATTGATGCTAGGAACCACTTGAATCGGTCTTTTGGCTTTCCCAGATTCAAGCCGAGTTCTCTCGGGTAGCTAGGTAACTCCTTGAGTTTCCTTTTGACTTCCATCTTAACAGATAATATATGCTAATCTTAACAAAATAAGGTCTCCAAAGCTTGATTCCCTGAGACGGCTCCTTTCGTGAATTTTATTAATCCGCGCGCCCGATTCCTATGGTGGCTGGGATCCAATGAAATCAGAATTTTACAAGACTAAGCTAGACAACGGCTTGACAGTGTTACTTGAGCGCAGAAAGTCTCCAGTTGTGACTTCCCTTTTAGCCTACAGGTTGGGTGCCGCTCACGAGCCAGCCGAATTCAAAGGAGTTGCGCACTATCTAGAGCACTGTATTTTTCAGGGGACGAAGACCAAGTCTTCCAAGGAAATTTCGGCCACCGTGGAGAAGCGTGGGGGGATACTTAACGGATTCACCGACGAAGAGGTAACAGCGTTTTGGACAAAATTGCCATCTCAATATTTGGATTTGGGAGTGGATTTGCTTTCTGATATGCTGACAAATCCCGCTTTTGATGAACAAAAAATAGAGAAAGAGAAGAAAGTTGTTTTAGAAGAAGTAAAGATGCATCACGATACACCTGCGATGTACGTTTTCGAAAGGGCAAAATCTTTTTTGTACGAGAAACCCTTTGGAATGAAAATCGTGGGGACGGAAAAGACAATCAAACCAATCTCTAGGGAAATTCTTTTGAGATTTTTCAACCTTTACAATAATCCCGTCCTTTGCGTTGTCGGTGAAGCCGATTTCGACGAGGTAATTGAGGTTGCTGAACGGAAAATAACTGTTAAGCGGGCGCCTCCATCAAAATTGAAGATAAATAAAATAAACAAACAGGCGGTGGAGAGGAGAAAAGAGCTTAAACAAGCGCACCTCGTGCTCGCTTTTCACACGGCGACTTTGAGGGATAGAATGAGGTATGCGCTTGAATCGTTCAATGTCATTCTTTCGGGCGGGGGATCTTCTAGATTATTCCAAGAGATAAGGGACAAAAGAGGACTTGCCTATCATGTCGGCTCGTATCCTCAAATTGGAGTTGATTACGGGCATAATTTAATTTACGTCGGTACAGATGCGGGACACTTCAAGCAGGTAAAGAAACTCATTTTAAAGGAAATCAAAAAAATGCGGGAGCTAGATAAAAAAGAGTTTGAAGAATCAAAAGAGCAACTGATCGGTCGATACAAATTGCTCCAAGAGGATAGTAACAAGGTTGCCCTCGCGTTGCTTAGGGAAGAACTCGCGGGTTCTGCAGAAGAATTTTACAGATATGAGCAAAGAATTTCTGAGTTAAAGCTTCAGGATGTGAGGAAGCTCGGCAGGTTGAAAAGATATTCCTTTGTAGCGCTTGTTCCAGAGTAATGGGCGCCGAAATTAATTTATTATAAACCTAAAAGGGGCGAAAAAAACAACCACCTATCATCGCTACGTCGGATATGGCGCGCGCGTAATGTACCATGCTATGCCGCTGACAGTCAGCAGGACGATGGTGGCAACAACTCTGGCACAACACTCAATCTGTATAAGTCCAAAGTTTTATTCATGCGCGCGCCACTAAAATGTTATTACCCCCGTATATAGGTTTTTCGGTTAAAAATATACTTAAATTATAGAAAAAATGACTAAAAATTAGGTTAAAAATACGAAAAAAATATTTCAGTCTAGTCTCGGCCTTGATTCAATACTCGCCGGCATTTGCAATTCGTGTATAAAAATTTGTCAAAGTGATGGAGCTGACTGAAACGGCTGATTGGCATAAAAATTTTAACAGATACCTTTTTATTTAAAATTGGCATAAGAACGTCGAACAAGAATTTTTCGACTATGTAGAAAAGAAAGGCTGGCTTGAAAATGGATGTATTTGAAGCCATTCGGAGGAGGAAGTCGGTCCGGGCGTACGCCCCAACTCCAGTACCGAAGGAAAAACTGGAAAGAATTTTAGAGGCGGCCCGTTTGGCACCCTCGGCCGAAAACCTTCAGCCTTGGTACTTCATCGTCGTGACGGACTTGGAGAAGAGAAAGCGAATCGCGAAGAGCGGTAGGTTTGCCGGTTTTCTGAAGGAGTCCCCAGTCGTGATCATCGGCTGCGGCGACCGGAAGGCCTCGCCAAAATGGCATGTGGTCGATGTCACCATCGCCATGCAGAACATGGTCTTAGCAGCAACTGGTGAGGGCCTAGGAACTTGTTGGATTGGAAGCTTCGATGAAGGGCTGGTCAAGAGGCTGTTGAAGATCCCGGAGCACTTGAAGGTGGTTGCACTCTTGGCAGTGGGATACCCGCGCAAGAAATTTGACTTGTTGGCGAAAATTTTGCACTTTTTCCGTCGAAAGAAGCGATTGAGTAAGATCGTGGGGTTTGAGGAATATAAAGGGAAAGCATCAAATATTTATCCGGGCCCCAATGCTCTCTAGTGAAAAGAAGTTACGGGTCGCCGGGATTTGTGGGGTGATCGTCCCGGTGGTGGCATTTTCATGTATTTTCATCGCCATATATCTGTCTCCGTGGTTCAGCTGGACGGCGAACGCGCTGAGCGACCTTGGCGTGGGGGAAGCCGCTTGGGTGTTCAACTCTGGGCTGATGGTCGGCGGAATTCTCACGATGATTTTTGCAGTCGGCCTGTGGGTGGCCTTTAGGAAGCGAACTCTGGGGCGTGTGGGGGCGGTAGCGTTGTTTCTTGACGCCGTCGCTCTGTTCGGCATAGGGGTGTTCTCGGAGGCTGCAGGGGTCATCCACTTCTACTTCTCGGTGGCGTTCTTCGTGCTGTTTCCCATCTCGCTTTTCCTGCTCGGCGCCAGCGCGATTCTGTCAGGCTCTGAGAAGTTCGGGTACTTCACTATTTTGATAGGAGTCTTTGCGGCTGTACCTTGGGCGTTTAGCTGGGACGGCGTGGCGATTCCGGAGGCGATTTCAGGGCTCTTTGCCTCGATTTGGATTATTTGGGAAGGTGCGAGGCTTTACCTAGGTCGAGAAAAAAGTTAGTTTTCCGGACAAGGACCAGTACTCGGAGACGTTTTTTTATTTCTCTGTAGTTCTTGAATTCATTCTTCAAGATTTCCCAGAAAGCCTTGCCGTGATGGTTTTCTTTCAGGTGTGCGACCTCGTGACATGCGACGTACCGGATGAGGTCGGGAGGGAGATAGACCAGCTGGAGGTTGAAGTTCAAATTTCCATAGGACGAGCAGCTACCCCACCTAGTTCTTGATTTCCTTATGGTTATTCTTTTGAATTTCACTCCCAACTTTTTGCTATAGTAGGTAACTGCTGGTTCGAGTTCGTCGAGGAGCTTTCGCTTCAGGACCTGTTCGAGCCGTCTGAGGTGGTTCCGGCTGCTTGGGTCGAACTCGATAACTTTTTCGTCGAAGTCGACTTTCAAAGATCCGTTTTCACGGAACTCGAAGTGCTCCCCCAATATGAGAAGACCTCTGGAGTTTTTAGAAGTGCCCGATTGCTCTCCCATGCGCTCCCCAGCAACTTCAGTTCGTTCGGATTTAGGTTTTTCCATTTACAAGCCTTGAACACAAATGTTAAATTACTTATTTATACACACTTTTACGCACATGTGGAAGAAAAAAGAAATTGTGGTGCTGAACAAAAGCTTTGGAGGAACAGGGAGATTGATTAACGAGGACAACCTAGATTTCGCCGTCTCTGCACAAGAGCAGACGAAGGATTGGCTGTCACAGCTGGCGTACGTGGTTCGGGCGTTGTTGGTCGGCCATGCTTTTGAAGACTATAACAAGCGAACCGCCGTTGCTGCGATGGTGACCACTTTCGAGGGACTGAAGCTAGCATACGATCCTTACGCGGTAGACAACTTGGCGACGCGCATAGCCAAGAAGAACGTAAGGAATGTGAGAACCATAAGGAGCATGATTCGAGATGTCATCCGATAAAGTAGAGCGGGCCAAAAAGCTAATTGCCCTGCATCCAGAGTGGTTCGACGCCCTTGGTATTTACGACGAGACGGGCAAATTGCCACGCTTCCCGACGAAGGTTAGGGTAAACTTCACCGTGGACGAGGAGTTGTACCACAAGTTCAGGCAGTTCTGCAAGCGCAGCGGGTTTAAAATGAGCCAAATCGTGGAGAAAAAAATTTTGGAATTTCTAGAGGAGCGCGGGGAAATAGCTACCGAGAGGGAATCGAAGAAAAAGTGAAACAGTCAATAGCACCGTTGAGGAGTATTAACCCTTAATTACGGGACTCGAAAGTAATCTGTTGATGGAATGATAAAAATTGTTTCGTTTGATTTAGACGGGACCCTCATCGACTGTACTTTCCCGGATTCGTTCTGGCTTGATGGGATCTCTAGGCTTTACGCCGAGCGGTGGGGGCTGAGGCCCGAGAAAGCGCGGCAGGAAATCAAGCGCAAGTACGACGGGGTTGGTATGGATAAACTCGAGTGGTACGACGTCGATTACTGGTGGAAGGAATTCGACCTGGGCGGGAGCTGGATGGGCCTGGTTGAGCAATGCAAGTCGAAAGTGAGGGCCTACCCCGAGGTCTACGAAGTTTTGGATAAACTCCATCGGAGGTTCAAACTCATGGTCATCACCAACGGCGTGCGCGAGCTGGCTGAGGTGGAGATCGAGCAGGCGGGCTTGAAAGACTACATTGACTGGATATTTTCCGCGACCTCGGACTTCGGGCTTGTCAAGAAGACGGGCGAGTTCTACTTGAAAGTACTAAAGGCGGTCGGCGTTTCCCCGGCAGAGGTGGTGCATGTTGGAGACAAGTGGATTTTCGACTACCTTGCACCGAGTGAGGTAGGCATTAGAGCCTTTTTTCTCGACCGCGATGAGAAGCATTCTGGAGAGTTCGTGGTGAGGGACCTGAAGGAGTTCTCGCGCCAACTGTTGTGAGCCCCATGAAAGCAGGACCCGAGTGTCTAGATTGTCTGCGGAATCTCGCGCGCCAGACCACGGAGCTCGCGAACCCCGATTCGTCGGTCAGGTCGGAAATCGAGAGGGCGGTTGCAAAAATCCTCGAGCGCCTCTCTCCAAGCACCGTCCCGACCGATTTGTCGAACGAGTTCCACCCAGTCATCAAGAAGCTCTCAGGAAACCCGGACCCCTACCGCAAGCGGAAGTTGAGGGAAATCGAGATGGCAAAGCTGGCGTTCTCGAAGATCAGGCCCCGAGGGGATTTGAGGAGCTGCGTGGAGATCGCCGCCCAAGGGAACGCCATCGACTTCTTCGTGGATCCTGAAAGCCTCGATCGTGAACTTTCCGTTAGGCCGAATTTCGCCATAGACGATATAGCAAAGCTCGAGCGCAAGCTAGAGGATGCAAAGGACATTCTGTATCTGGCCGACAATGCTGCCGAGGTGTTCTTCGACTTGCCCCTGCTGACGTTTCTCAGGAGGAATGCGAGGGTAGGGTATGTGGTCAAGGAGCACCCGGTTCAGAACGACTTGGCTATTGGGGATATTCGACTTATGGGGCTCAGGCTTTCTGTCGAGGTCATCCCTTCACCTGCTACGGTGGGCTTTTACTTGGACAGAACTTCTCCCCAGCTTAAGAAGAGGTTCGCGCGGGCGGATTTATTGGTGGCTAAGGGGATGGGAAATTATGAAACGCTTTCAGAGTTGCCAGAAAGTGGGAAATTCTTCTACATCTTTCGAGCTAAGTGTGGGCCAGTTGCGCGAAGTCTGGGTGTAAACGTTGGAGACTATGTGGCGATGCTGCGATAGTCTAGAAAAGGCCTATGTTTACCCTAGCAAACATCATAATTACTCATGATTTTCATTCATCCCTGTCAAACTCGGTCTCCAAAACTATCAAATCGTCTTGACAAGCTGCCTCTTTGCGGCCCTTATGTCGCCCACCATCACGGTTCTCCTCTTTGATATCTTCGTTATCTCTATGGCACCTCTTAGGACATCCATGGCAAATCTCTCCGACATATTTCGTATTTCTCTCTTCGCAGGGTCCGATATCTTCATGTCCGGCGCGACCTTTCTCAGTATTCTTTTGAATGGGGCGATAGCAAGCTCCGCCATCCAAATCACCATCCGTAGCCTTTATCACTTAAGATTTGTATTCTATCACTTCCAATTTTGCAGCGATATAAATCATAAATTCCAATTTATAAGTATTACGGCTTATGATGAAATAAAAACCAATGATAGCTTTAAATAGGAGTTGAAATGATACCCAGCGAACAGGTGAGGGAGATACCCATGGAGTGGAAATACGAAGAAGAGGGAGAAGAGGAAGAGGAGGAAGAAGAGAAGGAATGGGAAGATTGAAAGGAAAAAGGATACTACCGACGACCCAGCGATTCTTTGACATGCCGTATATCGACAAAATTGCGAGGAGGTGAACAGAAATGGCAAAGAAGAAGAAAGAAAAGAGAGGAACTCTAGCATATCACTTCTCTGACGCTCATCCATCGATAAAAAAACCTTTTTATTTCCTTTTTTTATTTTTATAGGGAGAATGAGAGTTTACATTCTTTACCGCCGCCTAGCCGGTTTCAAAAGTGTTGGTCTAGCCTTCATCATCTTCTCGCTCGTTAACCTTGCGATCTTCGGTCTGGTCTCTCTCCATCCTCCGCTCCTCGAGGGCCTGTGGCTCTCCGCCGATCGCCCCTGGGGCATCCTGACCTCCGCTTTCACCCACGCCGACCTCCCCCATCTCGCCAGCAACCTCGAGAGTTTCACCTTGGCGGCTTTGCTTTTCATTCCGGTGAGTTTGGTGTATCCAGTGAGGGTCCGCAGGCGTTGGAGCCGCATCTTCCTCTGGCTAGTATTCCTCGCCGGCATCGGTGCGAATGTGATAGAGTATCCACTTGTGCTGGTCGGTCCTGACTTCAACTCTTGGGGAGCGTCGGGAATAGTATACGGGGCCCTCGGAGTCCTCTTTGCGGCCTGCCTCCAGAGCCTACCAGCCCATCTAAAGACACTTTCTAAGGAGCGTCGCCGGGTTCGCAGACGTAAAAAAAGGGGACCGTTCAGGTTTGATCGAAAATTCCTGAAAACTTTTCCCGCTCTCGTGACCCTTTCCCTACTCTTCTCCTTTTTCTGGCTGATTTTCACCGACCCCGGGGTTTTCCTGAGTGCCGGGCCGGGAATTGATGTGTTCGCTCACGGGTTCGGGTTCCTAGGGGGGTTCGGGGGTGCTATGGTCCTCTTCAGATTTGATTTTCGCCGTGTTCGAGCAAGCGAAAATAGGTGACCCAAATTTTCTATTATATTTTTTAGTGATTCAAGTCTATTTCTTATAAAATGTTACATCTTTTTGTTTCCCATTTTTGGTAAACGTTTTTATTCTCGCGGCACCATGTATCATCACCGATTGGGCCCGTCAGAATATCGTGATTCTTGTTCGACGGGCTCGAGGTGAAGTGTGTTCAAGATGCGAAAGTTAAAAGTTGCAGTACTCGGTTGGGAGCCCCCCTCTAGAAGCAGGGTGGCGACGGGGGCCGGGATGTACCTCGGCTACCTAGCGGAGCTTGGGACTTTCGCCCGTGCCCGAGGCCGAAAGCTCAGTCTCACGTTCATCGTCCCCTCGCAGCGGGACAAGCTGGTCCACCGCGAGGGTTATCGGGTGCTGTTTGTCCGCACCTCGAGGTTTCGCGAGCACCGCCCGTACGACGCGGATGTTCTGTACCCGGCGACCAAACGATTTGCGGAACGATTGCTTGGAAGAAGCAGCCCCATCGATCTCAAAAAATTTGACGTGGTTTTGGCCAACTCATTCGCTTTTGGGGAGCTAATCGCCCGCGCAAGGCTCGACAATCTCGTGTACATCTCCCACCGCCCCGAGTTCCTGCGGGAAAAATTTGCGGAGCGCTTTGGAGTCCGAATATCAAGCAAACGCAGGCTTCGCCGTGATGCGAGGCTGGAGACCAAAGCTATTGAGAACTCTAGACGGACGATAACTGTGAGCAAAGCTTGTAAACGAGAGCTCGCTCGACGGTTCGGCCGTAACTGCATTGACGTGATTTACAACGGGGTCGACACAAACCTTTTCAGCCGAGTCGAGTGCGAGTCAAACGGAAAAACTGTTTTTACATACGCCGGGCGAAACCACCCCGAGAAAGGAATTGACCTCCTCTTGCGGAGCGTCCAGCGCGTGATAGACCGGGGGTGTTCCAATTTCGAGCTTCGGATGCTCACAGACGACGGCATCTTGTTAAGGCGGGCTGTGAAGCGCATGGGCCTCTCTAAGTACATCAAGCTGGTGGGATGGCGGCGGCTGCGCGAGCTTCCTCACTATTACTCCTCAAGCACCTTCACCATCATGCCCTCCTACTGGGAGAGCTTCTCATACGCGACGGCCGAGGGGCTGGCCTGTGAGGTGCCCACGATAGTCTCGACGGCTGGGGCGCTGCAAGAGATGGTTGATGGTAAAGTAGGACTGCACTTCCGGGCTGGGAGTGAGCGTGAGCTTGCCGGCAGGCTGGAAGAGGCCTGCAGTTGTGACTCCGAGCGAGTGGCCGAGATGGGGCGGCGAGGGCGAAGGAGAGTCAGGCAGAAATTCTCGAAAGAGGCTTTCCTAAACAAATACCTACGGTACATCGAGCGGTTCGCGGATGGCGTGCTCTCTTAAAAACACATTTATCTCTCTTCAGCCCATGCGAACTTTCGCTGGAGAGTTTTGGGGTAGGTTTTTTTCCAGTCGTATGAAACTTCTCCCGCCCATTTGACGTAGAGGCGCGGGTCGATGTAAGACTTGAGCGATGTACCGAGGTTGTAGTCGCGCGTAGCCTTTGTCAGCTTCACTTTGAGCCTAGCAGTCCTTATCCGCTCTTGAAGACTATTTATCCGCTTTGCATGTGAGCGTGAGCGAGGCTTTTCCTTGACCTCCTTAAGCTTAGTCTTTAGGGCTTTCAGTTTTTTCACTTTATTTTCAAGGGATTCCTTCCAGTTCTTCGGGAGCTTTCGTTTGTGGTGGCAGGTGATTGCCGCTTCAAGATTCGCCATCTTGGCCACATATTTCTTCTCGAAGTCTGAATCTTCCGGTCGAACCTTGGAATTAGCTAGATATTCTCTGACGCTCTTCGAGGCGTGATAAGTTCTGAATACCTTAGCCGTAAGCCCTGGCATCACTTGGCCCAAGAAAGCGTTCACGTGCTCCGATCGGATTTCCGAGAAAATTTGCGCCCTAGGCGTACCGATGAAGGACTTCAGGTTGCTCACGACTTGAGCAGGCGGCCTGATGGTCCTGACCCACCTCACCGAGTCCTTGCCCAGGAAGTCGAATTTTACCTGTCCAGAGTGGTTTATCTTGACGTGTGTACCCCTCAGCGTCACTGCGCCAACAGTGTCAGCTTCGTCCTTGTCCTTCTCATCGCCGACCCTCATTTTTAGATTGTCTATCAAGTAAGATACGGTCGCGATTTTGCGCTGGGTGATGTCCTCCGAGGCCAAGCTCTCCTCAATGTGTTGTCGAACCCTTTCGACGAGCTCATTCAGCTCTCGGGCTTTGTTGAACTTTTCGATTTCGCGCTCCTGCTTGAAGCGCGCGGTGTCGGCTATCCATAAATACTTAAGTTCCCCACTGAGCTTGTCCTGCCACTTGGCTATCCACATGGCATTTGGATCGAAGACCCTTTCCTTCCAGTGCTTCCCGCTCGGAGGTCTTGGGGTGGAGGCATCGGGTGACAGGTTCAGGATTATATCCTCATAGGCGACTCTTGGCTTCCATCTTCCCCGAAACGGGTGCTTCCCCCTACCCATGAAAATGCTAGGGGGTTCGACGGTGTAGACGATCTCCACCCGTTCACCGTTGAGTACAGCGTATCCATACTCCTCCTTGTTCGCTTCCCGAGTTTTCTTCCTGGCCTCAGCCAATGCTTTTCGCTCCTCGCGTGACATGTTTTCTTTTTTGATTTTTTCCTGTTCGACCCAGCGTTGAATCTTGGAGAAATCGAAGTCTTCTATTTCAGAGGGAGTTTCAACCCCTAGGGCCTTGGAGAAGTCTTTCACGAAGTTCTTGGCGAAGACAGGGTCTTTCACGTAGTCTGTCCCCAGCTTCTTGACCCATGCGACGGCCATCTCTTCTTGTTTGGAGGTCAACGAGAGTTTCTTTCCCTTATAGCGGATGGTGAAGCCCCGGGGTTCGTAGGTTGGGATGAGAACCCCATTGTGAATCAGTTGCTTTATTCTGGTAGTTTGCGACATTTGCATCGAAATCATTTGTTGTTTTTTGTTGCGCGACTATAACCGGATTGCTCGCGTTGGGCAGACCGAAACACAGAGCCCGCAGCCGTAGCATTTGACAGGGTCTAGGCGGGCGATTCTCCCGACGATACGAATCGCCTCGTATGGACAGTACCGCTCGCAGAGCCCGCAGCCCGTGCACCTCGACGCAGTTACCTCAGGAGGTTTGGTTGTGGTACGAAGAGGCTGCTCGGGCAGGTGGTGAAGTGCGACGCCCTTAAAATCGTTGATCGAGTTGTAGCCTTTCGCGCGCATGAACTTGGCCATTTCGTCCGCTATTAGCCCATAAATCTTGTATCCTCGGACTATCGCTGCGGTTGAGAGTTGCACCGCCGAGGCCCCAACCATGATGAACTCAACCGCATCGCGCCCGTTACTGATTCCGCCCGCTCCAATGACGGGTATCTTCACAGCGCGGCAGATGTCGGCCACGCATCGAACCGCGAGAGGCTTAATCGCGGGGCCCGAGAGCCAGCCATAGCCAGAGATGCTCCCGAGCATGGGCATAGTGTTTTCTATGTCGATTGCTAGGCATGGCCCAACCGAGTTTATCGCGACTATTCCATCTGCTCCCGCTTCCTCTACAGCCCGTGCAAACTGGGTCACGTCGGGCACGTTCGGGCTGAGTTTTACGAACACTGGGATATCGACGGCCTCCTTCGCGGCCTTCGCCGCTTCGACCATCGGCGTCGGGTCGTTTTCGAGGTGGTGAGTCGATAGCTCAAGGGCATCCACACCGGCCGCCTTGAGCTTAGGGGCAACAGCCCGGATTTCCTCGGCATTGTAGCCAACGCTCGCTATCAGCGGCAGCCTTGTTCGCTTCGCCTTCGCATACTCATGGCGAAGCCATTGCTCGAGCGGTAGGTCGGTCCAAAGCTCGGCATTAAGCAAGCTATCCTTGACCTTGATTATACAGGGGCGGGGCACATGGGCCGGAGAGACGCTCACAGTCTTCGCGACCAATCCGCCCGCGCCACCCTCGGCAGCTTTTACTAAAGCATCTCCGTTGTGCACCGTGGGGCCAGCCGCAGGCAAAATGGGGTTACGGAATTTTAAGCCACATATCTCCACAGATAAATCGACCATTTCATCATCTCCTCTTTATTGTCTCGAGCTTCTGCCAAAGCTTTTCCGCCGATTTTCGCGCCACTTTCACCGCCTCCGCCTCGTTGAGCGTCTGCATTTTTCGTTCGCGCATTATGACCTTGCCCCCGACGACGACCGTTTCGATATCATCGCCATCAACGGTGTTAACGATGTGCTCGGCGACATTTTCAGAACGTACAGGCGTAGGCGCGGGGGCTGGATTTATGATGATGATATCTGCGAGCTTTCCTGACTCAATTGAACCTAGTTCGTTCCCCAGCCCATAGAGTTCTGCTCCACGGATCGTCGCCATCTTGAGTGCTTCAATGGGTGAAATCGCACGAGGATCACGGAGGGCAACCTTGTGCAGCAAGAAGGCGGCTCGGATGTTCTCAAATCCATCGAAGATGTACCCGTCGTTGCCCAAGCCCACAGGAATATCCATCGTGAGCATTCGCACTATCGGCGCGACTCCAACTGCGTTTAGCATGTTACTCATAGGGTTGTGAGCAACCTTTGCCCCAGTCTTTTTGATGATCGCCAACTCGTCATCGTTGACATGCACACAATGAGCGAGCACTACGTCCTGTGCGAGTATCCCTTCATCGTTAAACCGTTCGATGGTGCGTTTGCCGAACCTCCCTAAATTGTGATAGAGGTCCACCATCCCCTCAGAGGTGTGGATGGTCACTGGTACCTTATAGCGACTCGCGAGCTCTCGGACGTAGTGGAAGAGTTCGTTGGAGACTGTGAAGGAAGCATGAATGCTGAACATCCCTCGCACTCGGCTCATGCGTTTTTTCTTAATCTTCCGGATGAATCGCTCACTCTCTTTCGTGCCTCTGGCTCCCTCGGCGTGGGTGCGGCGCTCGGTCGCCTCAAACGAAATGATTCCCCGCATCCCTGATTGCTCGACCGCTGCGGAAATCCGATCCAACACGCCAGTTATGGCGTTCGGACCTGAAAAGGTGTCGGCAAACATAGTTGTGCCCGTCTTGATAAACTCAAGGCAGGAAATTAAAGCGCTAGCGTACGCATCCTCGCGGGTCATCTCCTCCTCCATCGGCCACCAGACGCGCTGTATAATCTGTGAAAAATCGGTAGGGGTCTCAATTTTCAACGGAGCGCCACGCAGAAGTGTGCCATAGAGATGTGTGTGTGAGCAAATAAGGCCAGGCATGACGATTTTGCCGCAGGCGTCGATGACTTCTTCCGGCTTGCTCTTGGTTTTCACCTTTCCCCGCTTGACCGAGATAATACGGCCATCCTCAACTGCAATCGAACCATTCGCAATGATGCGAAAATCTTTATCCATTGTGACTATCAAACCGTTTTTAATTAATAAGTCAACCATTCAATCCCTGAGAACAAAATCATCGGCGTGCATTTAAACTTTCGGTGCCTTAGAATTGGACGAGTTAGAAACCCATATGCTTCAGCCGTAGGAGATATCACCAAACACAAATAAACCCTTAAATCATTTGAATATGGTGACGAGAACATGTCAGAATTTTCAGTATCCACAATGGAGCGTATTATTCGAAAAGCAGCTAAAGTTCGTGTGTCGCGCGACGCCGCCCTTGAACTCAGCGCAATTCTTGAGGAATATGCGACTGAGCTGTCAAATGAAGCGATAAAGTTAGCTAAACATCGTGGCGCGAAAACTGTGAACGAAGGTGATATTCGCGCAGCTGCCTCGAGGATACGCGCATAACTTATCCTAACCCGGTGATGTTTTGGCTGATTTAGTCATTCGAAATGCGCGCTTGGTTTTACCTGAGGGAATCATCCGCGGAGAGCTCGCGGTCGAAGAAGGACGCATCTCTGAAATTGCTGCGAGTGGGTTGCCTAAGGCTGATCAAGAAATCAACGCGAGGGATAAAATTGTGATGCCTGGAGCTATCGACGCCCATGTCCACTTCTACGACCACCGTCATCCCTTTCGAGAGGATTTTCAAAATGGTAGTGCCGCGGCCGCAGCGGGAGGCATCACCAGTGTAATTGTGACGCCCCTCGACACCTCGATGTTGACGCCAAAAATGATAAAAAATATCATTGAATCCGGGCAAAGGGAGAGCTTTATAGATTTTGATCTCCACGCGGGAAAAATGACCGCTGATTCAATCAAAGATATCCCCACGCTCGTCACGCTTGGCGTTAAATCTTTCAAGGCATTTACATGTGCTTTCTACCGTATCGAAGACCCGGTTTTAGAGAAGCTGATGGCCGCGATAAAAAATATTGGTGGCATTGCATTTGTTCACGCAGAGGACGAAAAAGTTCTGCAGAGGCACACTGAGAGGCTCCTCAAGGAAGGACGGAGGGATCCATTAGCTCATGCGGAATCGTGCCCGAATGAAGCCGAGGGAAAAGCTATCGAAAAAATGATCATGCTCGCCAAACGGACCGGCTGTAAACTGCACTTAGCCCACATCACGACACGCCAAGGTGCTGAGCTCGTCAAAAAGGCGAAAGAGAAACGGATACCAGTAACCAGCGAAATATGCCCGCACTATCTGCTTTTCACGCGAGAAGACATGCAAAGGTTGGGACCGTACCTAAAGGTAAATCCCGCGTTGAAAAAAAGTGAAGACTGTGCGGCGCTCTGGAATGCTTTGGCTGAGGGAACAATCGATATCGTTTCGAGCGACCATGCACCCAGCACCAAGGCGGAGAAGGAGGTCGGGTGGGAAAATATCTGGACAGCCCAAGTCGGCGTTCCGAGCGTAGAAACCTTATTGCCGCTCATGCTTAGCGAGGGTGTCGCGAAGGGCAGGCTGACGTTCGAACGACTTGTCGATGCACTCTGTACCCAGCCTGCGCAAATCTTCGGTCTCTACCCGCGCAAAGGGGTCATCAGCGAGGGCTCCGATGCTGACCTAGTGATCGTGGACCTCAAGAAGGAGGCAACGATAGCTGCTAAAAAAATGCATTACAAAGTTGGCTGGACTCCTTACGAGGGAATGAGGATTAAGGGCGCCCCCATAATGACGATTTTGCGAGGCATTGTAGTGGCCAAGGATGGAGATGTAGTTGGAAAGCCTGGATACGGGCAGTTTCTGACTAAGTAGATGCTAACAAGAGATTCAACTCTCGCCTAACCGATTCCGATTTCTCTCTAAATTTCTTCTTTATCAGCTCCTACAGGTGCTCGCTGCTAATCATTCGTTAAGATCCCGTTGGGTACGACATTCGGGTGAAATATTTTTCCGTTTCCTTCTTCATTTTCCAAATCTCTTCCGAGTTTTTTCATATGAGCAAAGTGCGCATAAAGCTTGAGCAGCTTTCCTAGGTGAATCATAAACGCAGACATCTTTACCTCGAAGCTTCTCCCGCACAAGAGCGCAGTCCTTCCCACACATCACAATGTCGACCACCGGTATATTCTTCGACTTTTTCATTGCTTTTGCTACTTCCTGAAAATCTTCGAGTTTGAGAAACGTCGACTTGAGTTCGTTTACTACTACCACACCATCGACACCCGAGTCCGATAGCACTTGTTCAAGAACAAACTTGTACCGATCGCCATTTGCGTCAATGCCGAGGTCCACCCAATCCGCTATGCTGATATTCGGATATTTCTGAATGATTTTCTTCATGACTTTATCGGAGAGTTTCGCCAATGCTAACCTCTCGCGGGATAACATGTCCGCCACTAAAACTGCCGGCCCACTAACGTTAGTGATTACAGCCACTCTATTGCCCCGCATGCATGGCTGTTTCGCCAGAGCATCCGCGACGCTAAGGAGCTCCTCGGTATCACTGACCCGAAGAGCGCCGACCTGCTTAAGGGCAGCGACGAATATTTTATTCCGCTTAATCCCTTCGCGCATCGTGCGCCCCTTCAGTACGACGACTGGCTTTTTTTTCAACGCTTCTCGAATTGACTTAAGAAACTTTCGCCCATCGCGAACGCTTTCTAAGTAAATACAAATTACCTTCGTTTCCTTGTCTTGGGTTAGAAATTCAAGCAAGTCCGTTTCTGTGATATCGGCGCCCTCACCGATTGACGCAAATTTGCTCACGCCTGCACTGTAAGAGCAGGCCCGATCAAGCATCGCCGTTCCAACCGCGCAGTTCTGCGAGATAATTGCGATGCCACCGCATGGTGGCATGATTCCACGCTCAATAGTTATACACAAACCCTTCACCGTGTTGATCACTCCCGCTGTCACGTTTGGGCCAAGCATTCGAACCTTTTGTTTGGCGGCTACACGTGTGAGTTCCTCTAGCTGGTGTTGATCAAAACCTCCCGCAACCAAAACCATGGCTTTCACTTTTCGAGCAAACAGCTTCCGTAAATTTTTCATAACAAGTTTTGGGGGCAACACTATTACTGCAATATCGCATCCACTGGGGACTTGATTTAACTTTTTGACAGCACCTTCAAGCTTTCCGCTAAAATCAACGATGTGAGTTTTACCCTTAAAGGAGTGAAGCGTGTTTTGAACGAGCGAGCCAAAAAAAGCTGGCGAGGCCGCCCCCACTCCTTCCCTAGCAGAAGCGCCTATTAGTACGACTGATTTCGGCTCGAAAATTGCTTTAACTTCGCCCGACATTACTTGCTCCTCCCAAGGACTATTCGGGCGTCGGCTGTCACCGCACCCTTCCCGTTGTCAAACGCGAAAATTGGGTTCAGCTCTATCTCGGTTAATTCAGGGAACTCGTGCGCTAGCTGCCCGACCTTTTGGATGATGTCAACGAGCGCATTGATGTCGGCTGGAGACGCCTTCTGGATGCCCGCGAGCACTGGGTAGCCCTTAATCTCTTGAATCATCTCGCGCGCGTCCTCAGCGTTGAGCGGAGCCAACCTGAAGCTGATGTCCTTAAGTACCTCGGTCCATACGCCCGCTAACCCGAACGTCACCGTAGCGCCGAAGGAGGGGGCCTGCAGAGCGCCCACGATCACCTCGCGGGCAGGAGGAAGGTATTCTTGGATTGTCACTCCGAGAATTTTCGCGTTTGGCTTGTATGCGTGAGCGTTATCGATTAGTTCATCAAACGATTGTCGAAGCTCCAGCTCCGAGGTTAATCCAACTTTAATGCCATTAGCTTCGCTCTTATGAATGATGTCGGGGGAAGCAATTTTTAAGACGAGAGGATAACGAATCTCTCGTGCAACTTTAACGGCCTCGCTCAGGTCACGAGCAAGCTCAGTTCGATTTACTGGTATCCCCCAGGCAGCGAGGATTAGCTTGGAATTTAGTTCCGTTAACTCAAGTCTGCCCTCCTTACGAATCGAGCTGAGGATTTCAGTCACATTTTTCTTTGCTGCAACCAACTCAATCACCGAGAACAAGCTACATTATAGGCAAGTGGTATAAAAATTTTCCTCTAAATCAGCAAAAATAATGAATTTTTAACTATTTTGGTAAAAAAAGGCATATATCACCATATAAATTCTAAAATTGAAAAATATGCGTCTTTAAAATGAAAAATAAGGGATATTTATGCTAATCATTAATCCTCACGTCTAAATGCTAGGTATTAATTATGGGGCCAAAGTAACTAAATTACCCGGAGAGGAAAAAGCGATTTAAGATTATGATGGCTGGTGCTTCATTGCAATGTTACATGCGCCCTCTGTGGTTACGGCACATGGCCCTACTGGGTGCTCTGGGGTGCACGTTTTGTTAAACAGCGGGCATTCACTGGGGTGAATTAGCCCTCTAAGTACCTCGCCGCACCTGCATCCCTTTGCGAAATCTGCCATGCTCTCCACGTGAACATCAAATCTTGCACGTGCATCATACTCTTTGAACTCACGCTTTAACTGAAGGGCCGACTTAGGGATTACCGGGAAGCCGCGCCATCGCTTGTCCACAATTTTGAACACCTCACGCATTTTTTCTTGTGCCACTACATTCCCCTCTGATCTAACCGAGCGGGTGTATTCAATCTCCACTTCGCCCTTCCCCTCGTGCAACTGCTTTAACAACATCCAGACTCCGAGCAGGACATCGATAGGCTCAAATCCAGCGATCACCTGTGGTACCCCGTAGCGCTTTGAGAGAGGCTCGTAGGGCCTAGAACCGATGATAGTCGAGACATGGCCTGGGCAGATGAACCCGTCAAGTGCGGCCTCCCCGGACGCGAGCAGAAACTTCATCGCGGGAGGGATCAGGCGATGGCACACAAGTAAGCTGAAATTCTCGGGGGGTTCGCGAAGGAGTTCGGAAGCGGTAGTGGGGGCGGTCGTCTCAAACCCAACGGCCGCGTGGATGACATCTCGCCCAGGATTTCGTCGCGCCGTTTCGACTGCATCCGCCACACCATAGACTATTCTGATGTCAGCGCCTTCGGTCTTTGCACCAGAGAGCGAAGTTTGGGTTCCGGGGACCTGAAACATGTCGCCAAAGGTGGTGATGAGGTGCCCCTGTTTAGCAAGCTCAATCGCTTCGTCGATTTCCGCCACGTTTGTTACACAAACTGGACAGCCGGGGCCGCTAATCACTTCGAGCCAATCGGGAAAAAGTGAGCGGAGACCAAATTTTGTGATGGTTAGCTCGTGACTCCCGCACACATGCATGAATTTTACTTTGCGATTTGGGCTGAGCTCTCGGATTTTCCGCAGTATTCGAGTCGCCAAACCGCGATCTCTAAACTTCTCTAGCAACGTGCTTATCATTTTTAAGACCCAAAACACTTTTAATGCTCTCTGTCGCCTATAAGCTTCGGTGGGCAGTTGAAGATTTTGGCGGTAGCTGACTTCCATGGTAGACCAAACGGTGAGCAAAACCTTTTGAAGTTTCTCGAACGTGGCTATGATTGTGTCGTGCTTATAGGTGACCTCACGAACTTCGGCCCGGCTAATCTCGCTGAGAGCTTGCTCGAGCGGATCAAGGCGACGGGCGTGTCCACATTTGCGATACCAGGGAACTGTGACCCCAAGCAGATTCTGCAGGTGTTCGACAAGTACGGGGTTAACCTCCACAGCAAGTGCGAGCAGCTCGACGACATCACCTTTGTGGGGCTGGGGGGTTCTAATCTAACCCCTTTCAACACCCCCTTTGAACTCACCGAGGTGGAAATTCAAGAGGAACTGGCGGCTCTAGCCTGCACTCCCAACGACAACAGGGTATTGGTTACCCACGCCCCACCCTATGGCACTAAGCTCGATCAGATCGCCGATGGTACTCATGTTGGGAGCAAGAGCATACGCAAATTCATTGAGCAGAAACAGCCGTTGGTGGCGCTCTGCGGCCACGTGCATGAGGCCCGAAACACCGACAAGCTGGGGCGAACCTTGATGGTTAACCCCGGGCCAATCAGCAAGGGTTATGCCGCTGAGATAGCTATAAACGGCGCCAATGAAATTAGAGCCAAACTGCTTGAACTCTAGCGGTTAAGATAATGAAAGAAGTACCGAAGTAACACAGCTTTTTGCGGTTCTTCAAGACTTAAATGGGCCTCTAGGACTCCAGCTCTGGTCAATATGCGGTTGCCAAAAGTGTGAATATCGAAGTCCATTTATTATCGAGGACGGGAAGTTCAGTGGGAAAATCAGGAAAAAGTGGTTGAAGGGCTCGATAGTAGGGTTACACCCACCAAACTAAATTACTTCTGTTGTTCTCGCCAGCCGTTCTGCCGCGCGTTTGCTCAACCCAGAACCTAGCACGGTGTAGCGTTCAGGTCTTATCCGATGCGCCGTGGTAAGAGCTTTAACTACATACTTCGCTGGAATGCCGAGTTCCTTCGCGTTCGTAGGACATCCTATCGTGCGGAGCGCTTCTCGGATTGTCTGCCAGTCCTCCCCGTGCAAGTATGCCATCATCACCGCCCCGACGCCACACTGCTCACCATGGAGCGCAGGTTTGGGGTTGAGCTGATCAAGTGCGTGACTAAACAAATGCTCTGCGCCACTCGCCGGGCGGCTGCTCCCAGCGATTCCCATCGCTACGCTGCTTGAGATCAGCGCCTTCACGACCTTGCGCACGCTCTCTTCGGTGTGTTTTTTAATGAGCTCAGCATTCTCCATCACAATCTGGGAACTGAGGAGCGAGAGAGCTGTAGCATGTTCACTGTAGGGTTCGTCAAACAATCGATGCGCGAGATTCCAGTCGCGGACCGCTGTGAAGTTCGCCACGAGGTCCCCGCAACCAGCTGCGAGCAGGCGATGAGGCGCGCGTTTGATGATGAGGGTGTCTGCGATGATTGCGATGGGGGCGTGAGTTTCTATTGACGTCGGTTTTCGTCCACCCTTGATTGAAGCCCTGGAGGAAGCGATGCCGTCATGAGAAGCAGCAGTGGGTACTGAGATAAAGGGCTTGCCCTCCTTGAACGAGGCTAGCTTTGCCACATCTATGCATGTGCCACCTCCGACACCCAGCAGAAAGTTTACTTTGTCTTTGGCGAGCTTCCGAACCTTAGCGACGGTCGCCATATCCGCCTGCTTGACTAACGAGCACTCGACCTCAAAACCAGCATGTTTAAGTGAACGTTGAACTCCAGCTCCAACCAGTTTGAAAGTCGTGGCGTCGGCAATTATTAAGCCATGTTTGCCGGGACACAAGCGCTTGCAAACGTTAGTGACCTGCGCAATCACGCGTGGGCCTATCCAAACCTCGCGAGGCAGCTCTATACGTTTGGGTTCTTTCATCAGTTTTACCGCACTTCTGTTGGCTGATAAACTTTATATACAGTTAACGCTAGCTCTAAATTGCTGCTTCTAGTGCAGCATTTTTTCCAGCGAGGAATTAGATTGGAAAAATCAAAGCTTAAACATCTTGAAGGGACGACGACGGTCGGGCTCGCTTGCCGAGACGGAGTGGTGTTCGCTACGGACACTCGGGCCACGATGGGCTATCTCGTGGCGAGCAAGCAAGCACGGAAGGTGTTTAAGATAACCGACACCATCGGCGTCACCACCGCGGGAGGGGTCGCGGACACTCAGAGCTTAGTGAACACACTCCAAGCCGAGGCCAGCTACTACTTACTGCGCGAGGGGGCCCAAATGAACGTGCGAGCAAGTGCCAGACTCGCCGCTAACATCCTCCACGCATACGGCCTACTCCCTTACATCGCGAACCTGCTGATTGGAGGCTCTGATGATTCCGGCCCTAAGTTGTTCTTCGTCGACATCGATGGTGCCCTGACTGAGGAAACCATGGTTGCTACGGGCTCGGGTTCACCGGTTGCATATGGTGTGCTCGAAACCGAGTTTAAGGAGGGTATGAGCATCGAGGAAGCCTTGCCTATTGCAATCAAGGCTGTAAAAACGGCGATAAAGCGCGATATTGCCACGGGCAACGAAGTTATGGTTGCGGCAATAACAAGTAAGGGATATCGCGAACTTTCGCCCGAAGAGATTAAAAAATTGGCTTAATTTAACTGCTTTAAATAACTGCTTGAAAGGGGAAAATATGGCTGCGGAAGAGCTATTACAGGAAATCAAGCGAATTGTGCGAGATGAGACACCTTTTGCCAGCGCGATCTCCGATATCGATTTCGAGGGCCCGAGGGTCGTGTTCTACTGCAAGAATCTTGGCCTTCTAATGGAGAACGGCGAGGTGATAAAGGAGTTTGCACGTAAAATCCGGAAACGAATAATCCTCCGTCCAGACCCTAAAATCTTGACCGAGCCTAAGAAAGCCGAAAAAGACATCCGAAGCCTTGTCCCTGCCGAGGCTGGAATAACCGATATAATTTTCAGCCAGGATGTGGGGGAAGTTACCATCGAGGCGCAGAAGCCAGGAATAGCCATAGGCCGGGGCGGCTCCTTGCTCCGCGAGATAATGCGGAAAATCAGCTGGACGCCTCGGGTGGTGCGGGCGCCACCTATCAAATCAGAAATTGTGCGGAACATCCGCCTCTCTATGATCCAAGGTGGTACCAAGCGACGCGACATTCTGCGGAAGATAGGCAGGCGAATCCACCGTGAGCCCAAGAGCAAGGGCGACTGGGTCCGCTTTACGACTCTAGGGGGGTCGCGCGAGGTTGGGCGCTCCTCGTTTTTGCTTCAGACCCCTGAAAGCCGAGTCATGATTGACTGCGGTGTAAATGTCGCGTCCGAGGATCGGGCTTTTCCTCACCTTGAAATCCCTGAGATTAGGTTGCCCGAACTGGACGCTGTGATTCTCACTCATGCCCACCTCGATCATTGCGGGTTCGTTCCTTATCTCTTCAAGTACGGGTTTGAAGGGCCCGTCTATTGTACTCCAGCCACACGCGACCTCGCCGTACTTCTTCAGCTGGACTACGTGGGCATCGCTGAGCGCGAGGATCGACCACTCCCTTACAACAAGCGCGACATCAACACTTTCCTTCGTCATTGCATTCCGCTCGATTACAGCGATGTGACCGACATCGCACCCGACGTCCGGATTACCTTCCATAACGCGGGACACATCTTAGGTTCCTCGATTGCACACATCCACGTTGGTGAGGGAGTCTACAACCTCGTGTACACGGGCGACTTGAAGTTCGATCGTACGCGCCTATTCTCCCCTGCGGTCTACACATTCCCCCGCTTGGAGACCCTCGTCATGGACAGCACATACGGAGGCGCTGAGGACATCCAGCCCTTCCGCGCAAATGCTGAGAAGGAATTCATTCGAATCGTGACCGAGACCACGAAGCGTGGTGGAAAGGTTATTGTGCCGGCATTCGCGGTTGGGCGCGCGCAAGAGGTTATGGTACTGCTTGAGGATTACGAGCGAAAGGGACTACTCGACGGGACGCCAGTTTATCTAGATGGGATGATATGGGAGGCGACGGCAATCCACACGGCTTACCCAGAGTATTTGTCATCAGAACTGCGCGAACGGATATTCCGTGTAGACGAGAATCCGTTCCTCTCCGATATCTTCGAGCGAGTGAAGGGTCCAGACCAACGCGCACAGGTAATCGACGGCGATCCGGCGATAATCATATCAACGGCAGGGATGATGGCCGGAGGCCCAGTGCTCGAGTACTTTAAAACCCTCGCGCCCGACCCGCGTAACGCCCTTGTCTTTGTCGGGTACCAGTGCGAGGGCTCACTCGGGCGACGCATCCAGAAGGGATGGCGCGAGGTTCCCTTACGCAACGAGAAGGGGAAGGTGGAGGAAGTGAAGGTAAACATGGAAGTCCAAACGGTGGAGGGATTCAGCGGGCACTCGGATCGGGCCCAGTTGCTGAACTACGTGCGAAGGGTATCACCCAAACCGCAGCGCGTCATATGCATCCATGGTGATGAAAACAAGTGTATCGACCTAGCAAGCGCGCTGCACAAACTTTTCAAGGTTGAGACGAAAGCACCTCGAAGCTTGGAGACCATCAGGCTCCACTAGCGTGTGGACTTCCTCTGAGCAATGCCAATTCCCGCTTAGTCAACTCGCGTTTCTTGGCCCGTCTGTTTACAATTGTGCTGTGCCCGAATGGGTCCATGAGAATCAGCCTAGCCTCTCGCTTCCCGGCGCGCACCTCATCGAGTTTTTTTAGCTTCGCCTGACCTCGCCGGCGCTTGGTAGCATCAACTTTTTTAATCGCCAGCTTTATTGCCGTCTCTACACGATTAAGCACTCCCTCGACATTCGACACATAGCCCTCGCTCGCTGCTCCTGGCTCTACGGTCACCCCAAGCTCTGGAAGCTTGATCGTTCCCGTGCTCGACTTCACGACTCTAACCTTGAGATCTTCTTCGGATTTGATCTGAAACTCGTAGCGTAGCGGGGGGCGCTCGCCTAAGCACACGACATCCGCGTGCCTGAATTCGCAGCTGGTGCAGTTTGTGAAGGTTTCCATTATCTCCCCGAAATATGGGATGTGGTCGATCCTACCCTTGACGCGAAAAGTGCCTTTGGCCCCACAAATTGGGCAACGCTCAATAGGGAGCAGGAACTCCCTCTTCCGCATGAATTCACCAAAAATTATGCGATGGCCCTTTTGAACTGGATGTTGACGAACTTTGGAGTAGCTAACACCTTTGACTCCGTCAAACGCCCCACGTCCCCACCGATAGCTTGACAGATCCCTTTTAGCTGGTCTATCGCCCTCTTGAGCTCGGCGGGATCTTGGTTCATAAGCATGCTGATATCTAGGACCATGATGTTTCCGGTTCGAAGCTCATCCGCGACCTCTTGGACATCGACGAGGCTTCGAAGCTCCATGCTTTTGACGTAGATGGGCTCAAGCTCGCTGACGCCTCTCGGGGGACTACTAACAACCTTTTCCTCGATTTCCATTATCGGTACTTCTTCAACCGTTTCAGGCTTTACCTCGGATTTTCCCCCGAACAATCGTTTCAAGGATTTCACGCAACCACCCTAACACATGGTCGGTGGCTTTCAATCTATTTAACTCTTTGCTTGAAGCCGCCACATTTCATCGCCAACATAGTGGAGGTTCTTAATTACCTTACCCTTCGGGCCTCGCATCTCCGCTCCGGGCACAAGAGCTTGTCCGATTGCGATGGGCTTGCTGTGCCGTTCATCCACGATCACCACGCCCTCCCCTAGCGTAATTTTCTCGTCGGCTGAGACTACACCCGGGGCCATAATATCAGCTCCGTTGGCGACGTAAGGGACTGCCCCCATGTCAACGACTACACGCTTTAGTGGAATTCGATCGAGTGATTTCAGCGTCGGAAAAATCCCATCACTCAACCTGAATAAGAGTGCTTCACCACCAACCAAAATGATTTCCCTGCCCTCGCCAAGCTCCATCACTTCAATCACCCCTTTTAAAAGTTCGCCGGTGTTTTCACCAAACTTTTCGACGACTTTTTGTGCAAGTTGCTTAAGCAAAACTTTTCTCACGTGATAACGGCGCTTTATCGGCATCAATTAAAAGTGGTTCGATAAGGTTAAATATGCAGCTAGCACAGAAGTTGATGATTTTCATGGCACAGCGACCTCTTGATGTGCTCAACCGCGCCCTAGGTTCATCAGTGTTGGTTGGACTCAAGGGCGGCCGGGAGTTTAGGGGAAAGCTAAGCGGTTTCGACATGCACCTCAATCTAGTGCTTGAGGAGACAGATGAAATCCACGGCAACGAAACGGTGAAACGCTACGGGACGATGGTAATCCGGGGAGACAGCGTCATATTCATCTCGCCTGCTGAGTGAGTGAAATGGTCAAGGGCACTGCATCGATGGGCAAGCGCCACAAGGTCGTGCATATTCGTTGCCGACGGTGCGGGAGGCGAGCTTACCACGTCCAGCGGGGAGTTTGTGCTGCCTGTGGCTACGGGCGCTCGCGCCGCATCAAGCGGTATAATTGGAAGGTAAAGAAGATTCAAGGGCTGCGGCTAAGGTAGTCGTTATTTGCTAGCGTAAATATGGAAGGCTTTTTCGAATAAGCAAATTAGTTAGCGACGCTAGTTAACTTAGGCTTTTCACCCTGTGTTTTATTTAGGACACCTGCGTGTCTAATGTTAGACAATCACAAAATTTCTTAAGCATGCATGACAACCTTTTTCTCGGTGGGCCGGTGGATCAGCCTGGAAATGAAGGGGGAATATTCCCTCGTCAACAGAATGATCGTCCGCTTGGCAAACTGTAAAATTCATCCAAATTGCGGGAGGTCGCGGGTTCAAATCCCGCCCGGTCCACCACTTTTGAACTGTAGAGGATTTATACTAACTCAACTCAAATTCATTTTGGGGCCCGTGGTCTAGTGGTTATGACGTCGCCTTGACATGGCGAAGTTCCCGAGTTCGAATCTCGGCGGGCCCACCACCTTTTTTGTTTGTAGCGTGAGTTGTTCTTGATGAAGCTCTTCCTCGCCTCTGCCCAAGACCCAGCCGCCAAAAATATCGTCATGCAACTGCTGAAGAGTCACGACTTTAAGAAATCACCGAGCCTGACGAACGCATATGTGTATAGGAATGTTACACTTCTAACAATCGCGGGTGAGGTGACTCAAATCACCGAGTTACCGATAGATGCGGAAGAAGTCATCGTTGCTTCCCGACATGCAAGTGAGTCAGGTACCCCAACGCTTACCGTGCATGTGCCAGGTGAGGTTGAAAAGATGAGACTCGCAGAAGCCTCCCCCTCGACGGTAAAAACCGCCCTCAGAACTCTTGTGGAAATGCGCGATAAGTTTGGACTGACATACGATGTCTCTCTCGAGGCCACCCACCACGGTCCAACGCGAATCGATGTCCCAGTGACGTTCGTGGAGATTGGCAGTTCATTCGAGCAGTGGCACGACAAAAAAGCCGGGGGAGCTGTTGCCCAAGCAATCATGGTTGCAGCGACTTTACCGATAAAATGTCGTCACGCTATAGGACTCGGCGGACCTCACTATGCCCCACACCACACTAATGTGGCCTTGTTCACCGAAATTGGGGTGGGGCACATTCTCCCAAAGTACGCTAGCATCGATGAAACGCTGATTGAGCGAGCAATCGTTCGTACCCGAGGAGGCGTAGAACTGTTGGCACTTGACTGGAAGGGCATGAGCAGTGAACAACGTCAGGTTTCCCAGCGGGTTGCTGAAAGGCTGGGCATTCAAGCGATACGCACGCGGGAAATCCTCAGTGGGGCAAAGGTTTAAATTAACTTGGGAGAAATTTGCCAACGCAGATAACGAGGGGGATTTAAATTGCAGAAGACTGAATCGGCTGTGTTCTCTCCCGAGACGGGATTTGAACTTTCAAAGCCGGGAATTACTACCGCTGCTAGAGCTAAAGTGTCCAAGGCAGTACCCACGGTTACTAACGAGGAACTCGAACGGGCTTTGCAGGAGGCGCGAGCCCGTATTGTCGTTGTTGGCTGCGGCGGCGCAGGCTGTAACACTCTCTCCCGCATGATGGGAGTTGGTATCGAAGGCGTCGACACGATAGCCCTCAACACCGATGCTCAAGACTTGCTCTACACGGCAGCCGACCGAAAAATCCTCATAGGGCGCGATATAACGGGTGGCCTCGGAGCCGGCAATGATCCGAATAAGGGAGAGGCTGCTGCGAGGGAGGACGAAGCAATTGTGAAGGATCACGTCTACGGTGCCGACATGGTCTTCGTGACCTGCGGCTTAGGCGGGGGGACTGGAACCGGTGCGGTACCCGTTGTGGGCGAGATTGCGAAAAAACTCGGGGCGCTAACTGTGGGCGTTGTGACCCTGCCCTTCTCCGTCGAGGGGACGCGCCGGAGGTTGAACGCCGAGCAGGGACTCGTGCGCCTTCGGGGGGTCGTAGACACTGTGGTCGTGATTCCTAATGACAAGTTGCTCCAGCTTGCGCCAGACATTCCCATTGGGGCGGCATTTAAGGTAGCTGATCAACTCCTGATGGACGCGATTAAAGGGATAACGGAGATGATTACGAAGCCCGGGCTCATCAACCTTGACTTTGCTGATGTGCGCACGGTGCTACAGGACGGTGGAGTGGCGATGCTAGGTATAGGTGAATCCGACACCGACAACCGCGCCAAAGAGGCTGTCGAGGAAGCGCTGAACAGCCCGCTTCTAGATGTCGACGTCACCGGGGCAAAGGGGGTGCTCGTGAACGTGGTCGGGAGCCCGGGTATGACGCTCGAGGAGGCAGAGCGAATCGTCTCTCACATCTCCGAGTCCCTCGACCCCGAAGCCCAAGTCATCTGGGGCGCTCAAATCTCCGAGGACATGAAAAACTCGGTGCGGGTCATGGTCGTGCTCTCTGGAGTCCACTCACCCTACGCGCTTGGTCCAGGTGAGCAGCCCCCACGAGAGGGCGAGCCCGTCGACCTCGGACTGGAGTCCTTGTAGATGCGAAAGTTCTTATCTAACTGTAAACGCGTGCTGCGGATAGCGCGGAAACCAGACAAAAACGAATACTTGCAAGTAGCGAAAATCACCGGGATAGGGATCATGCTCATAGGTTTCATAGGGTTCTTGATAATGCTAGTCGGAGTTTTTTTTGGCGCGACACCAGCCACGTAAGGTGATCAAATGGAGGAAATCCAGAAGCCAGCCATATTCGCAATCCGCTCAACCATAGGTCAGGAGAAGAACACAGCGGATATGATAGTGACGCGTGCGAAAAATTTCAACTTACCAATTAAGGCCGTGTTCCCACCTCCAGGAATAAGGGGCTACGTGTTTGTCGAGGCTACCGGCAAATCTGTTGTAGATCAGGTGCGGGTCGGAATCAAGCACGCGAAGGGCGTCATCCCGGGCGAAATCCCTATGAACGAGATCGAGAGTTTTCTCGAGCCGAAGCCAGTCATCGTGGGCATGGAGGTTGGGGACATTGTCGAGCACACATCAGGTCCTTTTCGAGGAGAACGGGCGCGAATAATTCGGATTGACGAGGGGAGGGAGGAGATAACCGTCGAGCTCTTCGAGGCAACCGTTCCAATTCCGGTCACAGTTCGAAGTGACTTTGTGAAGGTAATCCAGAAAAAGGAGAAAGAGGAGGAAGCTAAATGAAGGCAGGCGATATAAAGCCGGGAATGCGACGTATCGACCTAGATTTGAAAATCGTCGAACTCGAAGAGCCGCGCCCGTACCTCAGTCGGGCTGGGCGAGAGGGCAAGGTGACCACCGCGATTGGAGAGGACGACTCTGGGCGAATAAAAATCTCGCTCTGGAACAAAGATATCGATCTTGTCAAGGTCGGCTGTACAGTTAGAATCCGCAATGGCTATGCGAGGCTCTTCCGCGATGAGGTTCATGTCAGCGCAGGCATGTACGGCAAACTTGAAATCGTCGAGTAGTCGGTTATACCACAGCTTTTTTTACCGCGTGGAGCCTACTTTTGAGGGAATTGCGCCTATCGTTCAGTGAGGCGATTGCGATGAAATCGAGAGTCAAGGTATTAGTCGAGGGAGGAAAAGCTAGCGCCGGTCCACCGTTAGGTCCAGCTCTAGGTCCGCTTGGAATCAATATCGGACAGGTGGTAGCGAAGATAAATGAGAAGACGTCAACTTTCGAGGGCATGAAGGTCCCCGTGAGCGTAGTTGTAGACAAGAAGACAAAACAATTTGAAATCGAAGTCGGCTCACCACCAATCGCCGCTCTGATTAAAAAGAAATTAGGTCTAGAGAAGGGAGCTAAAACTTCTGGCACGGAAGTTGTTGGAAATCTCGCCCTCACTCAAGCGGTCGAAATCGCGAAGCTTAAACTCGAGGGCACGTTGGCCAAGGGGTTGAAGGCGGCAGTCAAGGAGGTTCTCGGGACTTGTGTGAGCGCTGGTGTGACAGTTGAAGGCAAGGATGCTCGCGAGGTACAACGCGAGGTGGATGAAGGGAAATACGACGAGGTGCTGAAATAATGCCAGTTTCAAGTGAGAACTTGCTCAAGGCAATCAAGCTGATGCGGGAAAACAGCCGTCAGAGAAAATTTGCGCAGGGTGTCGACCTATCGATCAACTTGAGGGATATCGACCCTAAGAAGCCGGAGGGGCGCATCGACATAGACGTTGCCCTTCCCCACGAAGTCGGCAAGCCGTACAAGGTCGGCGTCTTCGGGGAGGGGGAGTTTGCGCGTAAGGCACGTGATGCGGGTGCAGACCTTGTGCTTGGACGCACGGACATCGAAACTCTCAAGCAGGATCGAAAGCAGGCAAAAAAGCTAGCCGATGAATTTCAATTTTTCCTAGCTCAAGCCGATTTTATGCTCATGATAGGAAAAGCCCTTGGACCTGTGTTGGGCCCGAGAGGGAAAATGCCTAAACCGATTCCACCCACGGTCGACCAGAAGCCACTCATTGATCGCCTCAAGAAAATCCTGAAGGTGCGAACGAAGGACCAGCCGACCTTGCATGCTCACATCGGCGTTGAAAACATGAGCGATGAGGAACTCGTGGCGAATGCGCGGGCGGTGCTTGATGCAGTCGAACACAAGTTGGAGGGTCTCAGCAAAGTGCGCTCGATCAGCCTTAAGGCAACGATGGGGAAACCAGTTAGGGTTGAGGTGTAATGAATGGTGATGAAAGCTGAAAAGGTTGCGCCTTGGAAGCAAGAAGTCGTCGGCGAGCTCATCGAGAAGCTAGAGCGCTACCCGGTGGTTGGGATACTCGACATCGCGGACCTCCCAGCCGCACAGTTCCAGCAAATGCGCCAGAAGTTGAGGGAACAGGCCGAGATTATCGTCTCCAAAAACACTCTATTGAAGCTCTCGCTCGATCGAGCGGCCGAGCGAAAAGATTCCAAGCTCCAAGAGCTAATCGATCACTTGCAAGGACCAACAGCGCTTATTCTTGCGCGCGTGAACCCATTCAAGCTTAGCAAGGTCCTTCGCGAGAACAAGACCAGCGCACCCGCGAAGCCCGGATCGAAGTCACCAAAGGATATCGTAATTCCTGCCGGAGAAACTGATTTTGCCCCGGGGCCCATAGTCGGAGAGCTTCAGCGTGTGGGTATCAAGGCGAGAATCCAAGCGGGAAAGATCGTCATCCTCGAGGACTGCCAGCTTTTGAAGGAGGGAGATGTGATATCTAAGGAGGTTGCCGATGCGCTTGCGAAGTTCGGCATCCACCCGCTTGAGCTTGGGCTGAAGCTCCGGGCCGTCTACGAGGCCGGCATGATATTTTCGGGTGAGGTGCTCGAGTTCGACGAGACAAAAGCCATCGGACAACTCCAGCTCGCTTGCGTCAGTGCAGTGAATCTCGCAATAAACGCGGACTACCCAACCAGCATTACAATTGGAGTGATGATCTCGAAAGCGGGTGTTTCTGCACGCAACCTAGCGCTGAATGCGTGCTTGCCCATCTCGGAAGTCATGCCGTCGCTGTTGAATAGAGCTTACTCTGAGATGCTTGGTCTAGCTGCATCCGTTTACTCTAAAGATGAAAAAGCGCTCGACGCGGAGCTTAAGGGCATGCTTGCAATCGCGCCAGCGCCCGAGGCAAAGTCCGAGGAGAAGCCCAAACCTGTGGATAAAAAAGACTAACTTAATCACTGTATGGGCGAGTACTTTTCACCCTTTAAGATTTATATTGGAGTATTCACAAGAACGAAAGGGATTAACATGGAATATGTGCATGCAGCTCTTTTGCTGCACTCGGTTGGCAAGAAGGTAGACGAGGCTAGCCTAGTGAACATCCTCAAAGCAGCGGGAGCACAGGTGGACGAGGCTAGAGTGAAGGCCTTAGTCGCGGCGCTTGAAGGAGTGAATATCGAAGAGGCAATCAAGAGCGCAGCAGTTCCTGCGGTAGCTGCACCCGCGGCAGCTCCAGCAAAGACCGAGGAAAAGAAGGAAGAGAAGAAAGTCGAAGAGGAGAAGAAAGAAGAGGAAGCTTTGGCCGGACTTGGCGCGCTGTTCGGTTGATACAAGTTCAACCTCCAATTTTTCTGAGCTAAAATCGTGTGGCTTTGACCGGCGAAACTTTTAACCTTCACCCTGATATTTGCTTGGTGGGGAGAGCGTGAAGGATATCTACAAGGCGGCCCTTTTCAAGCGGGAGGGCTTCGAGCGCAGGCAGTGCCAGAGCTGTGGGCGCACTTTCTGGACGCTTGAGTCGGGGCGGAAGACCTGCGGTGACACACCTTGTGATGAATACAGATTCATTAACGCACCTCCTACAAAACGAAAATACTCGCTCGTTGATATGGAACGCTCATTTTTGAAGTTCTTCGGGCGTCGGGGACACGAGGTAATTAAGCGCTATCCAGTCGTAGCCCGGTGGCGCGATGATATCTTCCTCACGATTGCCTCAATTGCCGACTTCCAGCCTTGGGTAACGAGCGGCTTGGTTCCGCCTCCAGCGAACCCCCTCGTTGTGAGCCAGCCCAGCATCCGTCTGAAGGACATCGACAATGTCGGGCGCTCGGGACGGCACTTCACGCTCTTCTTCATGGGCGGTCACCACGCCTTCAACTCCCGTCGCCAACGCATCTATTGGAATAACGAAACCGTTGCCCTCTGCCACGAGTTCTTAACGAAAGAGTTAGGAATTCGTCCTAATGAAATCTCCTACATCCAGGACTTTTGGGAAGGTGGAGGAAACGCTGGAGAAGACTTTGAAGTAAACGTGCGCGGTCTGGAGCTCGCGACGCTTGTGTTCATGCAATACGTAAGCAAGGATGGCAAATATGCGCCGCTCCCCCTAAAGATTGTCGACACGGGTTATGGCTTGGAGCGCTTCGCTTGGATCTCACAGGGCGTCGCATCGAGCTATGAGGCTATATTCAGACCAGTGGTTGAGAAGTTGCGCAAGTTTGCTGGAGTTCGCATGCCTCCAGCTGACATACTAGAACAAAACTCAAAACTCGCCGGGCTAATGGACATCGAGACGGGGCGAGACCTTCTCACGCTTCGGAAAAAGGTCGCAGACCGCACAGGTGTGAGCGTTGAGGAGCTGGACAAACTCTTGGGTCCGCTTGAGGCCGTTTACGCAATTGCTGATCATCTGAGATGTCTAGCATTCATGTTTGGGGATAGGATAACCCCAAGCAACGTCAAGGAAGGCTACCTCGCGCGCGTCGTGCTCCGGCGCACCCTACGTTTGCTTCGAGATCTGGGACTCAAGGGACCGCTCGCGGAACTAATGGCGCTCGAGCTCAAGCACCTCACGCCTCAGTTCCCCGAGCTGAAAGAGCAGGAGGGTTACATCTTGGAGGTAATCGAGCTCGAGGAGCGGCGCTACCGGGACGCAATTTCGCGGGGGAGCAAGCTGGTCGAGAGACTCGCGGGGGGGCTCCGTACAGAGGGCAAACCCCTTTCTTCTGAGAAGCTCATCGAACTCTATGATAGCCACGGGCTCCCACCTGACATCGTGAAAGAGGTTGCTAGTAAGGCTGGTGTTGTGGTGGAGGTTCCTGAGGATTTTTACATCAGGGTTGCGAAATCTCACAGTCGAGCCCGACATGTTCCAGCAGCCGCAGCTCCTGTCTCGAAGGAGAAGCTTCGCCGCCTCTCCCCGACGAAGACCATTTACTACAAGGATCCATACGCTCGGGAGTTCAAAGCGAAAGTTTTGCAAACTATCGATGACTACGTCGTGCTCGACCAAACTTTATTTTACCCGGAAGGTGGAGGGCAGCCGAGCGATGTAGGGTCGCTTGAAGTCAGGAAAACCAAGGCCGAGGTTGTGGATGCCAAAAAATCTGGCGACATAATCCTGCACCGCGTGAAGACGAATCCTTTTAAGGCTGGGCAACGTGTGCATGGGAAGATTGATTGGGCGCGCCGCAGCTCTCTCATGCGTCATCACACCGGGACTCACATTCTGCTTGGGGCGGCCCGACGAGTGCTTGGTGACCATGTCTGGCAACATGGGGTGCAGAAAGGAGTTGAGCGCACACGATTGGACATCTCCCACTTCAAGCGCATTGAGCCCAAGGAGCTGCGGGAAATCGAACACTTGGCTAACGAAATAGTGATGGAGAACCGCCCGGTGAACACTGAATGGATGGATCGAAATCAGGCTGAGCGAAAGTACGGCTTCGACCTTTACCAAGGAGGAATCGTGCCAGGAAAGAAACTTAGAGTGGTGGAAGCGGAAGGTTGGAATACCCAGGCTTGCGCTGGAACTCATTGTTCGCGCACGGGTGAAGTTGGGTTCATCAAGATTATACGAACCGAACGGATTCAAGATGGCGTAGAGCGGGTCGAGTTCGCTGTCGGAGAGGCCGCGCTGAAGTTCGTGCAAGCGCAGGAACGGCAACTCGCCAAAGCGGCAGAAATCCTGCGTGCTACGCCCGAGCGGACGGCGGCAGCGGCCCAGCAGCTCTTAGACGAGTGGAAGGCCGTACAGAAAGACCTTGACCGATTGCGCGATCGGCTTGCTGAACTCCGACTCATCGAGCTTCGGTCGAAAATCAAACAGGTGGGAAAAGTGCAAGCGATATGCGAGGAGGTTGAGGGCGCCAGTACGGATGAGTTAATCAAAATCGCGAGTGCCCTGACACGGGAAGCTAAGAGGCTAGTCGTTGTGCTTGGCGTGCGCGATGCAATGGCCAAGCTTGTGGCGATGGCTGGAGAGGAAGCCGTGATTGCAGGGGCTGATTGCGGCGCGATAGCTGCCGAAGCCGCGAAGGTGCTGGGCGGTGGTGGCGGTGGAAAACCAGAGCTTGGTCAAGGAGGCGGCCCGAAAGCAGATTACTTGATCGCCGCGCTCCGAAAAGCACTTGAAACATGTGAGAAGCAACAAGCGTAAGGAGGGGCATGATGAACTTTCAGGAGCTAGACGCCAAGTGGCAGCAGGCATGGCGTGAGGCAAAACTCTTTGAGGCCGACCCGAACAAGAGACCGAAGTTCTACCTAACTGTTGCTTACCCATACGTTTCCGGCCCCATGCATGTGGGGCATGGGCGCACCTACACCGTGCCCGACGTGATTGCGCGCTACAAGCGAATGGGGGGGTTTAATGTGTTGTTTCCTATGGCCTACCACTTCACAGGAACCCCGATCGTCGGAGCTGCTAAGCGTGTCATTCGCCGAGAGCCTGATTTTGTGCGGGTGCTCATTGAGCGCTACGGCGTTGCTGAGCCCGAACTGCCGAAGTTTGAAGATCCTCACTACTTCGCAACCCACTTCGCCCGCGAGAGCGAGTTGAGTTACCGAAAAGGGATGGAATGGTTAGGTTACTCGATCGACTGGCGGCGGGAGTTCACCACTGTCGACCCCTCCTACAGCAAATTCATCGCGTGGCAGTATCACAAGCTGTACGACGCGGGCTTGATTGTCAAAGGCAAGCACCCGGTGAAGTGGTGTCCGGGCTGTGGGAATCCTGTGACCGACCACGATTTGCTTGAGGGTGAGGGTGTTGGAATAGTCGAGTTCACTCTGTTGAAATATCGAATAGATGACTACGTGCTCCCCGCTGCTACACTTCGCCCCGAAACTATTTTTGGGGTCACGAACCTTTGGCTCAATCCTGATGTGAAATACGTTAGCGCTCAAGTGAACGGTGAGCGATGGATTGTGAGCGAGCAAGCAGTCGAGAAGTTACGCGAGCAAGGATATCAGGTCGGAGAGATTTCGTCGATTCAGATAAATTTCGGTAGAGAGGTAGAAGTCCCGCTTACCCACAAACGAGTCCCCATCCTCCCCGCTAAGTTCGTCGACCCGGACAATGCTACAGGGGTGGTTGGGTCTGTCCCTTCGCACGCACCTTACGACCATGTCGCTCTACTTGAACTCCAAAAACACCCGGACACACTCAAAGCTCACGGGGTAAACTCCAGAGATGTGAAAGGACTGAAGCCCATCTCACTCATCGAGGTCGAAGGATTAGGCGAGTTTCCTGCAATAGATGTCGTCAATCGAATTGGGATCAAGGATCAAACCGACCCCCGCCTCGAAGAAGCTACTGCTGAGGTCTACCGAAACGAGTTCGCGAAAGGTAGAATGCGCTCTTGGGTTCCGAAATACTCGGGCATGCTAGTCTCGCGAGCCAAAACGGCCGTGCGCGATGACATGCTGGCAAACAACGAGGCTGCTACGATGCACGAGTTCTCGGCAAAACCAGTAGTCTGTAGGTGTGGCACACCCGTGACGGTGAAAGTAGTCGAGGATCAGTGGTTCCTGAACTACGCGAACGAAGGTTGGAAGGAAAAGGCGCGAGCTTGCCTAGCGCGGATGGACTTGGTGCCTCCTGAAACGCGAGCACAGTTTGAACACACCATCGGGTGGCTCCACGAGTGGCCGTGCACTCGCAGCATAGGGATGGGGACGCCCGCACCTTGGGATCCCAAGTGGATGATTGAGTCCCTCAGCGACTCGACGATATACATGGCCTACTACACGATTGCACACATTCTCAAAACCATCGACCCCGCGAAGCTCACCGACGAAGTCTTCGACTACATTTTTCACGGAAAGGGTAGTGCTGATTCGATTTCTCGTTCCACAGGCATCGACCGGCAGGCCCTTAAGCGGATGCGTCGCGAGTTCGAGTACTGGTATCCTCTCGACTACCGAATGTCGGCGAACGAGCTGATTCCTAACCACCTCACCTTCCACATTTTCCATCACGTAATGCTTTTCCCCAAGCTCTGTCCTCGCGGCATTATTTCGTTCGGGATGGCGGTGCTTGAGGGAGAGAAGATGTCCTCGTCGAAGGGAAACATCATCGCGATCAACGAAGCCGTTCGAGAACACGGTGCAGACACGGTGCGGCTTTATCTGATGTCGGTTGCGGAACCTTGGCAGGATCTGGATTGGCGGACCAGCGAGGTTGAGGCTATGCGGAGGAACTTGGAGCGCTTTTACTCATTGGCCGAAGAAATTCTCGCGCTACCCAAGACGGGGCGTCCGAGCTTAGCCCAACCCGAGCGATGGATGCTGAGTCGGCTCCAGAGGCACGTTCAAGCGGTGACCGAAGCGCTCGAAGCGTTCGAAACGCGCAAGGCGGTACAGCACGCTTTCTTTTTCCTCATGCAAGATCTGCGACGGTACATGAAACGAGCGCGGCAGCCTGAGGCACGCGCCCACATGCTGAAGCAGGTGTTCAATGTATGGCTCCGCTTGCTCGCCCCGTTCACGCCCCACATTTGCGAAGAACTGTGGGAGCGCGCAAAGGGAAGTAGCTTCATCTCGGTGGCTCCTTGGCCAAAGGTGGAGGAGAGACTCATCGACGAGGGGGTTGAGCTGGTGGAAAGCTACCTCGGGCGCGTGCTTGAGGATGTGGGGAAAATCCTCCACGTGACAAAGGTGAAGAAACCAAAGCAGGTTTGCCTGTACGTGGCGCAGGATTGGAAATGGCAGGCCTATCGCATCGCCATGAGGCGCGTGAGGGCAGGAAAGATTGACTTCGGCGTGCTTCTCCGTGAAATCGGAGAGAAATTAAAACTAAAGTTGCGCAAATCCGACCTGTCGAAGTTCCTCCAACAGGCGGTGCAGGAGCTTCGCGGGATGTCCTCTGAGGAACTCGAGACCTTGGAAAAAACCAAAATCGATGAGTTACAGGTTCTGCTCGAGGCCGCCGATTTTGTCCGAGAACAGCTGAACGTGAAAGAGGCGCGCGTGTTCAAAGCCGATGATGCCGCGAGATATGATCCGCAGGACCGCGCTAGGCTCGCGGTTCCCATGAGGCCAGCGATCTTCATCGAGTAAGAAAGGTTGATTGACCTGTCGGGAGTAATATTGGTTCAAGGAAAAGTCGTGCGCGCAGTGCAGGACCTGCGTTATCTGCTCAACCAAGGTTACCCTCGTGAGTCAGCCGTGAACTTCGTAGCCAACCACTACCGCTTTCCGCTTAACCAACGCCACCTGCTGGCGCGCTGCGTATTCTCCAAACTTGAAGTAGCCGAGCATCGCCGAAAAGCTATCAGCGCAAGCGCCGTTCGAGGCAAGCGCCTAGGTGTTGACGGCTACAACGTCCTAATAACTCTTGAGAGCATTTTCATCCGCAAACAAGTCGTGCGATGCGACGATGGCTACATACGAGATCTGCGTGCGATCTTCGGCAAGTATCGTATATCTCATGCAACCACGCGAGCGCTTGCGGAGCTTTTGCGGATTATCGCTAGAGCAAAGCCAAGTCACGTCGAGCTCTTGTTTGACAAACAAGTGAGTAGGAGCGGTGAGCTCTCCGGCATAGTTAGGCGGCGACTTGAGCAAGCGGGAATGAAGGGCAATGCTAAAGCGATCGGTGGAGTTGATTTGAATCTCCGCTCATTTGATGTTGTCGCAAGCAGTGACCGTGCGATAATCAAGCGGGCTAAGGCAATTTGGGACATCCCGGCCGAGCTTCTGAAGCGAAAAAAAGTGAAAGTTTTCGATTTAAAGAAATTTTGATTCAGTTATACCATATTTTTGATGATTTGTCCGAGCTTTTTGAAATCCACCTGTAATCTAGTTTTCGTTTCGGCACCGTATAGGGCTGCGGCCGGATGATAGGTAAGGAAAAGCTTGAAGCTCGCACCAGCGTATGTGCAATCGAGCAGCCTGCCGTGTTCCTTCCCCATTACCACATACTGACCAAGCAAGACGCGCGCGGCTATCCTGCCTAACGCCACCACAAGCTTCGGTTTTATCATCGCAATTTGTTGGTGAAGGTAGTTTGTAGTGCAAGTTTCAATCTCGTCATCAAAGGGGTCACGGTTTTCCGGAGGTCTACATTTAGTAACATTGGTGACGTAAACATCTTCGCGACGAAGCCCAGCAATTTTAAGAAGTTCATTCAAAAATTTTCCAGCACTCCCCACGAAGGGTTTCGATTGGAGGTCCTCGTTGTGTCCGGGGGCCTCGCCGCAGAATAAGATTTCGGCTTTTAGCGGTCCCTCCCCCGGGACGGCATTTTTACGTGAGAAATGAAGTTCGCAAAGCGTGCATGCTTTTATCTTTCTCACAAGCTCTTCCGTACTAACCCCTCTACTCGGGCCGCTCAATTTGTGGTTTGAGCCGCTCGTAGACGTGCTTGAGCAACAACAGGTCTTCCTTGCAGTGGTCGACAATTAGCTTCCGCGCCTCGTGGTCGCCCCGCGCGGCCAGCTTGAAAAGGGCGCCCACATCGCCGCCATGAAACTCGAGGGCCCTTTGATTTCCGAAAAATCGTGCAACTGACTCAAGCCTGTAGCTGGAGAGAAGCAAGTGCCCGCGGGACCACTCACAGAGGTCGAGCATGGGGATGTCGATCAATTTGCTGAGGTCAATTTGGTGTAGGGCTGCGCGCGCGAGCAGGAAGGGTATGTCAAACCCCGGGCCGTACCAAGTCACGAGTTTGCTGCAGCCCTCCAGTTCATCGCGGAGCCATTCGAGCAACTTCCGCTCCTCCTCAGAAGTATCCGCAAACCTGACCACCGGTTCCTCTCCCTTGAGCAAGCCGATTGCCACAATCATGCCTCGATCGGCTTTCACGGCGTTGGTCTCGATGTCGAGATACGCTATCACTTAATCACTCACCCATCACGAAGACGACGAGCCTGCGGGTTCGAGGACCATCCTGCTCGATTACCAGAAAGTTCTGCCAAGTGCCCCGAACTACGCGCCCGTCGATGATTGGTAAAACCCGCGAGGAGCCTATGAATGCCGACTTCAGATGTGCATGCGCGTTGTCGTCGATGCGGTCGTGTTCGTAGTTTCCCTCAACCGGAATCAACTCATTCAGCTGCTTGAGCATATCCCGCTTGACTCCCGACTCGTTCTCGTTCAGCACGAGCGAGGCTGTCGCGTGAGGAAGTTGCACGATGAGCAGACCATTTTTTATGCCAGATTCTCGAACTGCTGAGATGACCTTGTCCGTTAAATCGATTACCTCGCGCGCCTTGCTCGTTGAAAAGCTCAGTTCCTTGAACCATGTTTTCATAAAATCACAGTTTTGTCACTGTTTTTTGGAACGTCCTTTCCCATAATACTCTGCCGTTCTCCTGATTCCATCCTCAAGCTTTACGGTGGGAGCCCAAGACAATTCACGTTTCACCAAGCTTATGTCAGCTTGAGTTCTATCGACGTAATTTTCTATCGGGTTTGGCAAGTATTTGATTTTTAACGGCTTTATTTCTTGTATCAACTTCGCCACCTCTTTGAAAGACGTTTCCCTCCCGGTCCCAACGTTAAAAACAAAAGCTCCGTCCTTCCCCGCTGCAAGGACAAGTGCCCTAACGACATCATCTACGTGGGTAAAATCCCTCGTCTGGGAACCATCGCCATAAATTGTAAATTCATCGTTGAGGATCATCTGGGTTATTACATTTGCATACTTTTTCTTCGCCCGCTCGTGGGGCCCGTAGACGGAGAAGAAGCGCATCCCTGCCGAAGAAACGCCGTGAAACTGGTGGTACACTCGCGCCAAGCGTTCCATCGCAAGTCGAGCCTCGGTGTAGTAGTCGAATGGCGCGGTCTGCACATCCTCGCGATTGGGTCTCGGACAGCCCCGATACATGCTCGAGCTGGAGGCGTAGACTACTTTTGCTTGATTTTGTTTGGCGAGCTCCATCACGTTCATGAAGCCGCTTATCGCCTCTCCAACGAGCAGGGGGTTCTCGCGATACATGGGCGAGCTGGAGGGAATGCCAAGGTGAAAAATCAACTCGGGTTGAAGCTTCAATTTTAGGATTTCTGTGCAGGTCCCCTGAACGGTTTTTACTCGGTCGCGAACCTTCTCCAAGTTCTCCACCGTCCCCGTCGAAAAATTATCGAGTACAATAACATCATCTCCCTGCCCGACAAGCGCCTCAACGAGGTTTGAGCCTATGAAGCCTGCACCACCCGTGACGAGCACTCGCATTTGCAACCTCCGTTCTTTCTTCGCTTTGAACCTTATAATAATTCAGCTTAATCGATAGTTAGGTGAGCGGGTTTGGATGTTCGTAGGCTTTGTCTATTATAGTCTAGTCATGAAAAATAGAGAGGGGTAGAGATGAAGGTTCTGGTAACTGGAGGTGCGGGCTTTATCGGTTCGCATTTGGTCGACGAACTTCTAGCTAGGGGCCACTCCGTTAAAGTTTTTGACGACCTCTCCAGCGGCACCATGGACAACCTGAAAACCCACACAGGCAACCCTGCTTTCCGATTCATCCAAGGCGATATCAGGGATGCCGAAGCAGTCGAACGGGCTTTGGCGGGGGTCGATGTCGTCATACATGAGGCGGCGATGATAAGTGCGCCTCTCTCGATTAAGGACCCGGAGTTCGCCCGTAGTGTGAACGTTGATGGGACGCTGACGCTGCTCAAAGCCAGCTTGGGGCATGGTGTCAAGCGATTCGTTTTCGCTTCGTCATGTGCGGTTTACGGTGAACAGGCCAAACTCCCGATAAGCGAGGATGCGCCACTCCAACCGCTTTCACCATACGCTAGCTCGAAACTCGCGGCTGAGAAAAACTGTCTGGCTTTCCATGAGCGGGAGGGGCTGGAGACCGTTTGCCTGCGTTATTTCAACGTATACGGGCCAAGACAAACTTTCGGTGAATATGCGGGCGTAATGATGAAATTCCTCGAACGTCTCCGCAGTGACAAGCCACCGATCATTTATGGCGAAGGCGAACAAACGCGGGATTTCATCTTCGTGGGTGATGTTGCCGAGGCGACCTTGCTTGCCCTCGAGCGGGAGGGCGTGGCGGGAGAGGTAATGAACATCGGAACGGGAGAGTCGACGAGCATTAACAAACTTTGCGAGCTGTTCTTGAGGTTGGTTGGTAAGAGCAGACTAAAGCCAATTTACGAGGTTCCCCGGGGTGGCGACATCAAGCACAGTCTGGCCGATATCACGAAAGCTAAGAAAATCTTAAGCTTCAAACCAAAGACCTCGCTCGAGGAAGG
>CAYFPZ010000093.1:0-1802 GCA_964345105.1 Hadarchaeota archaeon (SeqCode) | reverse complement strand
GGGAAATTGGTTAACACGGGGGGAAACTGCGACCCTATTTTTGGTCACAAAGTGGTCACAATTTTAAGATGTGTTCAATAATTAGAAATGTTCATAAATAATGAACAAGGTCACAAAGTGGACACACGCCTACTCTCCAAACCCGAATACTCTGGCAATTTGCCCGTACGCTTTCGTAGTCAATGCCCGTCCCGTTAGACCCTTAATCAGCTTCACCTCTTCCTCAGATAGTTCAACCTCTCTTTTGGTGTCATAGATTTTCTCTGCCAGCTTATACCGCTTCATCTTTTCCGTGCCGTCTATACTCTCTCTCAGGTTGGCCTGCAGGGCATCTACGAGGGCAGTCTTCACGGTCATTTTTTCATGCTTGGGCTTCGGATTGCCATCTTCGTCAAAATCGGCAGTCGGGCTGATTTTAAAAAGTGGCGTGCCGTCCAATTCTTTCAAGACGGTGGTAACATTAATTTTCATGGCTTACTCCTTTTATAAAAACCCATTGTCGCTCAGCCAGGTTTTAAGGCTGTTTAGCTTGGTAAGGCTGTCTGAAACTCCTGTGATGGTCAGGTCTGGGCGAACGTCGATAATCTTTTTCAGCTCATCCTTGCGGGCGGGGTCGTCAAGGATTTCTTTCTTCAGTTCTTTTAGCTCGTCAATGCCCCTGCCGATTTCCTTGATGTCTGTTTTTGTCCTGTTGATTTTACCGATAAACGCCCCGAAGTCTTTCCACGCCTGCTCATTTGCCGCCATAATTCACCTCCTAAATCACCCTTTAAGGGGATTGATTTTTTTATAGAAAATATGGTATATTTTCTTCGGTGGGACTAAAATGAAAAAATCGATTGTTTTAGCCATGTTGGTCATACCTGTTTTGCTGCATGCAAATTTTATTACAAGAGAGATTGCCATAACCCCACAGACGGAAGAACTTTTTCAGGAATGGTTCAACGATCCGCTTGAAAAGCTTATTGTCATCATGGAAGATGGGTTTACCCTTGTATTCGTAACCTCTACCGAATGGTTTGTGAATCTTGAGCCTAGAGAATATTTTTTGGAAATTAAACAGAGTGGCTATAAAATAAGTGATATTAAATATGTAGTCCACAACCATTGGGTTCTCGAAAAATTTTCCCAGGGGGACAAAAATCTTTTTAATGTCCTTATAAAACGGGGATTTAATGGACACTTTTTGCTTTACGTTGAACATTCTGGCAAAACCTTTGAACTCGTAAATCAAAATTAACCTCTCTATTAAGTATCGTTATCAGAGCGCGTCACTTCCATCCACCCAGCTATGCCAGAGTCATAAATAAGAGTGATGGTGTCGTAAGGGTGGTCTAGGGTAAAGTTGCTATTTAAACACAAGTTTCCCTGTCCATCTCGTAGCGTCACATCTCTTCCGTCTATAGCACACCGCAGGATTAGAAGCTGTCCGTCATTTCCTCCGCTGATTGTATCTAGGTTATCAGTGGCGTCATCGTTTTCTGTGTCCACCTCATGGTAATTTTGTGTAACCGTAATCGAGCCGTTTGAAATGGTCAATTCCGTAGCGTCTCCATAGGCGATATCGGCATCGGCCGCTATCAGTCCCGTAATCGTTGCCCCGTTTGCCATCGTAACCGCTGCTGATGCGTTCACCTCGATCGCCACGTTGCTATTCAGCGTATTGCCCGCCACTAACTGCCAGACACCGCCTGAGCTGTAAAAGCCCTCGGAGAAATCCGCATCCGCGCCGTATGTAACCAGCTTATCATCCTGGAATTCCAAAGCCGAGCTGTCCCAGTATGCCAGGGTAGTCCCGCCTT
>CAYFPZ010000092.1:0-3109 GCA_964345105.1 Hadarchaeota archaeon (SeqCode) | reverse complement strand
GACAAGGGAGAAGCGGTTGAGGCTTGCGTTTTCGGTTTTCCTGCTCATGGTCGCCGTTAGCATGGCAGCGCTCGAACTCTTGGGTTGGAATGGCTAGTTTCAAAGTAATTTTTTCTACAGACGAATACGTTGCGCTCACTTAGAAAAGAAAAAAAGAAAAGAAAAAAATGTTGGTTTAAACCAGCTGTTCTCAATTTAGCTCCACGGCCTTTGGTTCATGAAATTGTCGAGTCCTATCGCCAAGGCATTAGCTAGCCTAATCACGTTATTGTCATCGTTTGGATCGTGTGGGTCACCCAACCATTGCTGTACTGACTTGCTGAGACCGGCTACTTCGTCTAAAACCGCAGGGCAAACTTCTTGGTGCTTTAAAACAGCGAGATGCACTGTTGTGAAATCAATATCAGACTGTACGCCTGGGTCAAGCTTGTTGGTACCCATCTCGTCCAATAATTCCTGATATTCGGGCGTGTTCCATATCGCCCACCCTAGGTCCCAGCTGTCATCTATCCAGCCGCTGTACTTGGCTTGATACACCTCATAGTCGGGATCTGGCGCTGCTATGCCTGCTTTTGCAGCTGGAGCGTTGAAGTGAATACTTACAAAACAGCCGACATTTCTATCGGACGCACTTTCTGTGGCTATGTGGGGTCTTCTATATAACTCGTCGTCTTCAGTTTCGTCTGTAGTTCCAATGTATTCCTCAAACTTGTGGGTCACAACAACATTGTAGTTGTAAGGACTTGCACTCAATACCTCTGCAAGTCTGTAAGACAACTCTTGTGTGTAATCATCTTCGAGTCTTCTTACATTACCAATTACACCGTGCCCCGGGTCAATAACGATTATATCTTCCCCAAGCGGGAATCCACTCTCGTATACCGCAAATACCCTCTTCGCCGAACCTACTTCGTTTGTTCCCTCAAAAGCCTTCACTTCAAGAACGGTGTTTATTTCGTAGTCAGCTGACAGCCCGCTGGTGTCATAGGTATAGCTAAAGTTTCCACTTGTTCCGGGAGTCATTGTTGCATATCCTACTTTTGTCGTTGTGTCCTCTCCGATCCAGATTTCTATATTATCTACTTGTCCGCCACTCCAACTTCCGCTAATTGACAATGATTGTCCTTTGGTTATTCCATTATCCCCTTCATATTTGTGATCCGTAGGTTCATCGATATTTACGGATACTGTTGGCGGTTTTCCAGCGCTCACCATAATGCTAGACTGGGCTAAAACGAACATAGAAGCGATCAATATGGGTATAATAATCTTTAGTTTTTTCATTTTTTCACCTCCTTTTTGCTTTAAAGAAATATTTTTTTCATTATAAATAAATTTTAGCACGATTTAATGAATTAACGTTGGCTCGATTGCCTAGAATCTCGATGAATCGGTCCTGAAGAGTTCCAGCTTCTTGCACAGTTCTAGAATCGCCCAAGCCCAGATAAGACACTCGAAGCTCTTTATCAAATCTCCCCTCTTGAGAAAGTGCCCGGAATCCTTGCGGTAGGCTCGGATGTTCGAAAGCATTTTATCACCGCGGTCGTTCCGAGCTTTCACCGTGCAGAGGGCATCATCAAGTTTCGTTGTCCACTTCTTTATCTCCTCGATCAGCTCATCCTCCAAACTCATTTGGCCACCGCCTCGGGCGCCCCAGCGAACAAGCGAAGGGCCTCAACCTCGACGAAATGGAGCTTACCAGGCACGATTAGCACATGGGGCGGGGGACCGAAGTCAAGCCCCCGAAGTTTCCCCACTCTATCAGCTTTAACAACCGCGTCATCGGAACCTGCTCGTGCCACGACGACCGCGAGCGTATCTGGGGTGAAGGCATTCTTCCGCAGTTTTTCCTCCAGTCCGAGCATGATTTCAATTGCTTGACTTGCCAGCATTGCTCGTCCTTCCCTCACTCGGATGTCGAGGAGCAGCAGGGTGTGAAGCCCTCGCTTACGGTTTTCGACCAGCGTTTCGTAAGGCACCTGCGATGGATTGTCAGGAAATGGAATCGTAGCCGTGCGCCCGAACTTGTAGCTCTGCAATCCAGCTAGCCCGGCAGCTGCGGAGGCGATTGATGCGGCATGCACCACTTTTGTTTCGATGCCTGCCTTTGCCGCGCGAAGGCGCAAGTCGACATGCGTAGTTGCCACCATCGGGTCGCCAGGGACGAGAAACACCACCTTGCTCACTCTAGCCGCGTGCAAGATTTCGTCTGGGCGCTGCTCGACGGTTTCGCGATCGACCACCTTGATAGGTTTGCCTATCGTTTGCCCGAGTTCATCGAGTCTAAGTTTAGGCAGCTTGCTTGTGTAAAGCTCGGCATACACGACATCGGCTTCTCGTGCTTCGCGCAGTCCTCGGAGCGATATCCCCTCGCCATGCAAACCAAGCCCGATGAATACGAGCATAGTATCGTACATTATTTGAAATAGTTAAGAAAAGCCCTATCGTTTCCCCACTAAGGTAGAAATTTCTAGATTATATCAACAAAATACACTTTCTGAGTTTCAGTAAAGGTCCAGCCATCAAGGGTAAACTTTGCTCCTACCGGGAGATCCCCAGGATAATATCCTCCGGTACTTTCCAGAATAAGCCACCTTTCCCCGTTATCGACCCAGCGAACAAAAGGTAACTCCACATCGTAATAATTTTTTATGGCTTCTATGACTTTACTCGCGTGACTTTCGTCTCCAATATAAACAGACACAAAAGCGTGGTTCTCTATGAGTATAATTCTAGTAGCCCCACCGATAGCTTCTATCATGGAGGCCAAAAGAATCGCGTGGTCCTCACAATCTCCCGATTTTGCCACTAAGGTTTAATCGGGCGGTGACCAGTAATCAATTCCCCCAGGATCGCTAACATATTCAATTTCATCCCTAACCCAGTTGAAAAGAGCGCATAGTTGATAAACGTTATATTCCCCGCTGTACTGGCCTGCTATTTGTAACGCTTTCTCATACACTCCTGAACTTCTAGGGTTAACCAGTTCGTTAAGTTTATTGAAAACATCATAGCCACCCTCTTCGTATTCTACGTCCCTCTCTTCAGCTAGATTCTCAAAATCATAGGTAACTGGTTCAACGTACTTAGTTCCGTAATCATACCATTT
>CAYFPZ010000091.1:0-4094 GCA_964345105.1 Hadarchaeota archaeon (SeqCode) | reverse complement strand
TATCTGCATACCCCCGTCCGGGTCGGGACCTCAACAACTAAGGAAGAGAGAGCCCAGCTGGGGAAGGTGATGGCCGAAAAACTGAACAAAGCCACTGGCCCCACTGCGGTAATCATCCCCCAAAAGGGCTTTTCCGGTGGTGACAAGGAGGGCAGTTTTATGTATGATCCTGAGGCAGATTTAGCCCTTATCAATGCCTTGAAAAAGAACCTCAAGCCGGAAATCAGACTTGTGGAAGTGGACGCCCATATCAACGACAGGCTGTTCGCCGAAAAGGCCGCAACATTACTCGACGAATTAATGCACGAAGCCCGGCGCTAAGTTGTCCCGGTCTAAAAAAATGATGCTCGATTTAGATTACAGCGCACGCAGTGGCTTGAGCACCCACGCCTTTGCGGGTGTTCCCTCGACAACAACCTCTACAGCCCTGTGCCTTCCGCTGCCCATTACAACACGCTCTCGTTTGGTCCTTCTAAATTTACATCCTAACCGCTCGCCCTCGATTCCATCGCCTATCTTTCGCCCAATCATGCAGATTCCTTCACCTTCTTTTTGGAAATCAGCACCGAGACAGCGCTCATGACTGTCTCGAGATCAATGTTCAAAGCGTCTGCGATCTCGTCCGGGTAGACCTCGGGGTGAGATTTGATATATCGATAAACCTCCCGCATAGCTTTCTGGGTAGAAATTCTGCGTACAACAGTGGGTTTCAGTGCTTCTAGCTTGTCGCGTACAGCAAAACGAACAAAATCTGAAACATTCAGAAAGTAGCCAGCTTTCACGAGGCGCTCCACTCCTTCGTATTCTTTGGGGGTCAACTTTACCGCTGCCTGATATTTCAGAGCATCACCATTTTCTATTGGTAGATTAGTGTATAAATGTCTATCCACTTCAGATTCGATACGGGTGGTAGGAGTGTTTATTTTCCTGAACTATTTTTCTTTCATCTGCATAAACAGCTGGTATGGTCGAAATATAGTAGGCGTTTCGCTCTCTGGATATTCTTCTCTTTCAATGAATCCAGCAGACTTGTAGATATGCTGAGCTACAGTCATGAATTTAGAAGTTTCGAGCAGGAAGGAAGAACATCCAAACTTTCTGCCCGCCTCCAATAGCCTATTTAGCATCTGTTTGCCATAGCCTCTTCCTCTATAAAGGGGACGGATGTACATCCGCTTGATTTCTCCAACCTCATCGCTCAATTTCCTTAGTGCCCCCATTCCAGCGATATTTCCTTCAACTACAAGTAAGTAGATGATACCATCTGGAGGTTTCAAACTTGTGAGGTCTTCGAGATGGGCATTAACATATTCTGAAATTGTCTGTCCAATGATGGAAACAGCATCAAGCTGAAAATTCTCTCTGAATTGATCTGCAATCCAAGTTATAAGCTCAATATTCAGCTGAACGAATATTTCTTTGTGAATATTGATGTCGAATGGAACAAACTCTACCACGTAATAGCCCTCTTTTAAACATTCAGCTCATTTTATTTATCAATCTCCCCGCACCACAGGTCAAAAATGGCTGGCGCGCTTTTTCTGGGGAATTTCGATAGCCGTAGTAAATCCCCGCAGTGGTACCACTAATCGCTAACCCTTCCCGACTTTTCCGGGTTGAAGGTTATCAGATAAAGGCGCCCGAAAATCTAAGAGCAACTACTTTGCTGCTTCGACTTTATCCTTTGCAAGCGCCAACGCGATTTCCTTGCCCTTCTCGTATGGTACTATCTCTCGTACTTCGCCGAGAATATTGGGGTAGAACATTTCCGATATTCTGAAGACATCTGCGGATTCCCCTTTAATGATTATGTATCCCGAGTTTGCGTCTGGGAAGAAGCCAAACTCCTCAACCTCCCCCTTCTTTATGAGGTCGTCAATAGTCGCAATCGCTTTCTCAACGAATTTCAAGTTCTCTGATGGGTCTTTAAGCCGTTGGGCTAACAGGTTCGGCCGCCACAATATTAAGAATCTAGCCACTAATCTTACCTCCTCACCATTTGTCAAAATATTCTATGTTTTTTTCTACATAAATCTCGATGCTCGCCGCACCCCTAAAACCACCATTCAGAGCGGAGAGAAGCCCCACATGTTCGGCAATACGAGGATTTGACAGGCACGCTTGAATTACACCAGGGGCAAAGGTCGCCTCTTAAGTCCGTCGGGTGCGGCACTCCCACCGCTGACCTATAAACTTCGTAATAAAACAATTGCTCTTTATCCCTGATGACCACCTTGTCCTCCTTGAGGTACTTGTTCCTCTTCTCACGAAACTCGACGTCGGGAATGATCGAATTAAAAAATTTGGGAAGCATTATGGTCCCAGAGCCGGAGTCCACGGGCGTCTTGGCTCTCCACAATATTTCCTCCGGCAGCAGGCCTTCGAACGCCTTGCGCAAGATCCATTTGCCAAACATTTGCCCATTTTCACTTCGAACTTTTAGGTCTGGACTCACTTCCATAGCGAGTCTTTTGAACTCGGGGTCGAGGTACGGAAGTTTAGCCTCCATTCCCAGAGCTTTAGCCATGTGCACCGAAAAAAACCTCATGATTTCCCATATTTTTTGAAGCTCCAAATTTAGCCGCTCTTTCCCCAGCCCAAAAAAATAGCTATACCCCGCAAAAAGTTCGTCGCATCCATCACCCGTCATAACTTTGCTTATGCCATTTTCCTTCGCCTTCTTTAGTCCTATGTAAACCGTCACATTATTTCGGATTTCCATGGGGTCAAAAGATTCAACGGCTTTGACGACGGCTCCAATGGCACCGTATAGCTCGTCTTCATTAAATCGGTGGACGAGGTGTCTCAATCCCAACTCCTTTGCCACCAACTTCGCATATTTTACATCGGGCGCTGGGGTATTTCGAAGGGCGGCCGTGAACGCTCTGGGCTTCATCCTTTTGGACGCTAAGTAGGCGAGGATCGAAGTATCGAGGCCTCCGGAGAGCAGGATTCCCTCAGCTAGGTTTTTCTCAACACTTTCATCCAACGTTTTTACAAGCCTGTCGCAGATATCTGAGAGGTTTTCACTCGCGCCGACGACGACAGCCATTTCAAACCCCTAATACCGAGCAACCTTGGCTTCTTCCATAATTTTATTCAAACTGTCTCGAGGCAGTTCTGTCATTTTTTTCAGGCGCTCAAACCCGTAGTCGAGCAGGTCCTTTGCCAACACTATCCCGGCTTGAAGCAATCGATCCTTCGCGAATCCCTTGACAGATTTAAAAATTGTAATGGGATAAAGTCTCTTTTCCTCTATCATCCTCTCCAGGCTCTCCCTTCGCGGGTGTCTCCAGCACGTGATTTTCAAGCCGGCGCATCCTGCATACTTCCTCGCCTCGGTCGTTAACTTGGTATTGCAGACCAGCCAGGCCTGGTCAAAATCATCGCCCAAATCCAAGAATCTCGCGTGGGTGTACAGGGCAACTTTCAAATCGGTGTGTATCCCGAGGGCGTTGTGGTACTTGCACTCCACCATGTAACGTTTGTCGTCCTTTTCCGCGACGATGTCAACCTCGTGGTCAACACACTTGCCCCGGATGACCTGCCCCACCTTGGTCTTGTAGCCGTAATTTTGGAGCAGCTCGGCGACGAACTTTTCAAAGGGGAAACCGGTGGGGCCGAGGGACATGATTGCCCTCTTCAGGTCGTATCTGATGGCAGCTTCCGGTTCCTCTTTGAGCAGTTTGAGGGTGAGTTTCAGGACCTCTCTGGTGGTTATCCCGTCGTAGGCCCTCTTCTCGACTTCTCTCGCGATCTTATCGGCCAGCTCTCTTGACGCCCCCGCCCTCAGGCAGGTTTTCCTGACCTTTTCGACATCGAGTTCTTCTTTTTCGCCCGATGCCTTTATCACGTACATTTCGACACTCATTGATTACGAGTTCACGCAAATGGATAAATTTTTCGGGATAGGTGTGAAAATAACTGAAATTCAGGACGCTTGAATTCAGCGGAGATTTCCTTTCCGAAATCGAGGTCAATCATTGAGCAAATCCTCGGGTTGCTTAACATACATCAGTCCTATCAAAGCAAGCCATTTTAGATACCCTACCCGATTCGAAATCGGGGAAACCCTTGGAACAAGGAAAGTTAGG
>CAYFPZ010000090.1:0-8171 GCA_964345105.1 Hadarchaeota archaeon (SeqCode) | reverse complement strand
CTCCGAGATGCCAGCCATCTACGTTCACCTATCGGGCAGGGATGTCGGTGCGGCGCTGCTCGAGCACCACGGCATCAAGTGCGAGGAGAAGATCAGGGAGGACACGGTGCTCAAGCCAGTCGAGTGCCCACGCTGCAAGCTCAGCAATCCTGCGGGGGCCAAGTTCTGCAGCCAGTGCTCGATGGTCTTGGATGTGCTCGAGGCACGGGAGATCGACGCCAAGCTGAAGCGCTCCGACGAAATACAAGAACTCTACAACCGCTTTATGATGGAGCACGCTCGGGAACTCTCCAAGCAATTCTTGGAACAGCCAGAGATAAAGAGGAAAATAGCGGAACTCGCGTGAACCGGTGGGGGATACGATTGGCAATTTGTAATCGTCTGCGCGATGTCGGTCTGGGTGATGGAGTTCATGTCGGGTGTCTCGTTCACAGTGGCGGGGGAGGCTGCGGGTGCCGGATTGACGAACCTGCCTTTCCTGCTGGGCGCGATGGAGGCCAGCGAACTCGTTCTCCTGAAGCTCGTGATGGGCCTAACGGCGATAGCTCTCGCGGCGGTGATGGCGCGCTACATAGCAGTGATAAGCGCGGGCAACGATAGGGTCGAGTTTTGGGCGACGATGGGTAAAACCGTCTTGTTCACCACAATAGTCTTCACTGTCGCGTACTTGGGTTTCGGTTTAATTAAGGGGACGTAGTTAGCGTCGAAGAAGTTCTACCGCCTAACGAGAATCTTAAGCTTCTACTATCCAAGCGCTTTCAAAAGGTATTTTCCTTTATCGGTTAGGAAATAGACCCTCCTTCTGCCCTCATCTTTAAAATCCACAAACCCGCTTTGTCTAAGGTCACTAAGATGCTCATAAGCAGATGAAAGGGAAATCCCCAACCTATTTGCCAACCCATACCCATGAATAGGTTTCTTTTTAATCTCGCTCAAAACTCTCCTCTTTGTAGAACCCAAGATTCCCGTTGGTAATCCCCAATTTGGGTTTGATATATGCTATACAAATGATTTACGAACAAATGGTTTATAACAGAAAAATCCGATATATTAGGGGTGAATTGGTGAACTGGATTTGGGAGGATGAAGCCACAAGCATTTGCGTCTTGACCTGCGCCAGCGAAGGCGAGCTTGGCAGTTGCTTGGCGAGGAGGCTTTGAATATATCTCCCGCGCAATCTGCTGGTGTGGTTTCTTGAAAGCACGCGCTTTTGGATGAGGTTATCCATCCGACTGCACCAGCAGGCGCAGAGGGAGAAAATTAGGAGATTGGGATGGACTCTCGGAAAATTTCAAAATTGATTCACGGGTCCGTGCGTTGCCCCCACTGTGGTAAACCAGCGTGGGTGATGGCGACAAAGGGAGAGCAAGCGGATCTACACTGCAGTAAGTGCGGGATGTTCGAAATCTCCGTGCGGAAGTTGAAGCTTTTCCGGGATTAATCCTCTAAACGAAAAATGGCTCGATATTATTCCTAAACCAAACCTGATTTATACACCTCACTATATATCCGGCACCAAGTTTAAATGCGACGCGTAATTAGGTGGGTGGTGGTGGTGAAATGGCTTCCAAATCCGAAATCATGCAGCTCACGAAGAAAGAAGGAATAAAGTTCGTTCAGATGCAATTCATGGATATTTTGGGTACAGTCAAAAACGTCACAATCCCGACCACTAAGCTCGAAAAAGCTCTTGATGAGGGCGTGTTCTTTGATGGATCCTCGGTATTGGGGTACACTACTATTGAGGAGTCCGATATGCGCCTTAAGCCAGACCCGAACACTTTTGTCGTGCTTCCTTGGCTCCAAGACAACATGAAAACAGCCCGCATCGTGTGCGATGTTTACGACTATGAGGACAACCGGTTCGATGGAGATCCAAGGGCGGCCCTTCAAAGGCTGATGAACCGCGTCCAGAAGAAGGGCTGGCTTTTTAACACCGCTCCGGAATACGAGTTCTTCCTCTTCATGCCGGACGAGCGGGGGGATCCGACGACGAAACCCTCCGATTACGGGGGCTACTTTGACTTGATGCGCGACCGCGGCGATAACGTTCGAAAGGAAATAGTCACCTATCTCAACGCAATGGGTTTTGACGTTGAGGCGTCCCATCATGAAGTTGCACCGGGACAGCACGAGATTGACTTGGCGTACGCCGACGCTATAACGTCGGCCGATCGTGTTGCCATGATGAAGTACGTTACGAAAACTATCGCCAACAAGCACGGACTTTACGCCACCTTTATGCCTAAGCCGATCTTCGGAATCAACGGCTCCGGAATGCATGTCCACCAGTCGCTGATGGCACAACGCAAAAGCGTTTTTTACGACCCCAAGGGAGCGTATAAGCTGAGCAAGCTCGCGTTCCACTTCATCGGAGGCATGTTGAAGTACGCGAGGGAGACGTGCGCGGTTCTCGCCTCATCGGTCAACTCCTATAAACGTTTGGTTCCAGGGTATGAAGCACCTGTTTACATATCATGGGCCAACCGAAATCGAAGCGCCTTCATTCGTGTACCCGCTGGTAGAGGAGCACGAACGCGCATCGAGCTTCGTAACCCCGATCCTGCTGGCAATCCATATCTGCAGTTCACGGTGATGCTAGTCGCCGGATTTAAGGGAATCGAGGACAAAATTGAGCCCCCCGAGCCAGTCGAGAAAGATATCTTCCGCATGAGCACCGAGGAACGGGAGGCCTTGGGTATAGGCGTCTTGCCGGAGAACCTCGGGCAAGCGCTTGATTGTATGAGACAAAGCAGCTTGGTTCGGGAGGCGATGGGGGACCACTTATTCAATCACTTCCTCTACATTAAAGGTCAAGAGTGGGAAAACTACAGGGCCCAAATCAGCGATTGGGAAATAAAAACGCTTTTGCCAGCGCTTTAACAGTTCGGTTCTGTTTTTAAAAAGTCTGATCAGATCATTTTATTTTGAATTCTTTCTCATCGGTTCAACTTTTAAAGTTAATTTTTTCAGCACCGGAATGCGTTTCTTGATTAATTTTTCAATCTTTTCTACTATTTCATTCGCAGCATGAACAGAAAGATTTCCATCCACTTTAATACGCATTTCTCCAACAATATATGGTCCTGATTTTCTGAGATTAACCTCGTGAACCTCTTCAACACCCTCTACGCTCTCGGCTATACTCTTGACATTACCTCTAGTACCAGGACAGGCACAACCGTCCATAAGGATGAGCGAAGATTCCTTTATCGCACCGTATGCAATTGCAAAGATGAAAATAGCTATTATCATGGCAGCGACAGCCTCTGCTTGATAATATCCCAAATAAGAAAAAGTCAACCCCCAAAAAAACTATTGATGACGCCATTCCTGTCTTTATCGAATTTTTCGCATCTGTTTTCAGTGCTACTGAACCAAGCATGTTTGCCACTTTTCTTTTGTATACGGCCAATATGAAAAAAGCCGCAGCGGCAAACGATGAAACAATCAACCCAACGATGGGGAAGGTCAACTCTTTAGGATTAATTAGAGACAAGTATGAACTATAAAATATCCAGATGCCAATGAACACGAGAAAAATGGCTACAATCATTGATGCAAAATTTTCCATCTTGTAATAGCCGAACTGAAATCTTTCGCTAGGGCTCTTGTGTAGCATTCTCAAGCCAATCAATACAATTAATGAAACAAATGCATCGGCAATTGTGTGAACCCCGTCACCTCTCAGTGCAACACTGCCAGATATAAGTCCCGTGAAAAGTAAAAGACATCCAAGAAAAATTAATGTAAATATAGATATTTTTGTAATCTTCTCGCCTTTTACTAATGTATCATCAACTTGCATTTTATTCCTTGTTTTCATTCCTATATGATATTACATGTTCATGTTCTAAAAAATCTCACGAATGAAAATCTAGCGAATTTTTGAATTTGCCATATAAAATGCGGGGATTCGACCACACGACTACTCCGCGGCGGTTCGGTTATCCTCTCCGCTTTTTGCCGTGCAATCTTTTTCCAGCACTTCGGCTTCAACGCACCCTACCGCGCGTCTTATCCACTGCCTTCCCTAGCCGCGCTAGGTTTTTCCATGACTCCCCTTTGCCCTTAGGCGAAAGTTTAGCCTTCTTTGCTGGCTTCCTCCCCACAATTAGCTTTTCAACGGTATTCCACTATTTAAAGCTTTTGCGTGTTACTGAAAATGTAACAATCTACACTTTTTAAGGTTGAAAAGTAAAATCAAAATTAAAATTTGCTGGCGGTCAAGATGCTCCTAAAGTTGCAAGTCGACAAATGCGCTTCCGCTCCAACGCTTGCGGTCTTCACGATATTCGTAATTTTATGCTCGAGCGTAGCAATAGTTACTTTTCAATCTTTGGGAGAGCGAGAGGTCTCAACGATTATTCTGAAGAGCGCTGCTGATGTGATTCGCGCCACAGCATCACAAGTTGAGAGCGAGCTAAACTCAACGCTCGAGAGCTCGATAGCTGCTGCGATGTATGATGTCGGCTTAAAGGGTGGTACACGTGAAAATGTGGAAAATTACATTCGCGAGTACATGAACGTGCATATCTCCGACATTAATGCCTCTTCACGCTCAACCCTTAAGGTCGCCGTTCCGCTATGCGACGAGAACTCGCTCATGATTGAGTGGTTACCTAATGGAGGCATTCGCGCGGGGGGTTACCTAGATGCCAACTTTGAGCACGTGATGGGCCCTAGGGCATTCGGGTTAAGTTTACATGCGATGTCCCGCTCGAGGTTCGAACGAATAAGGCACGTAGCCACGCTATCTGCGGTGCCGGTAGCGGGCGAGGATAACCTCGCGGAGTTGGAGCGAGTGCTTAACGAGAACTATACGTGCGAAGGGCTTGCGGTGGAGCTGAGGGAAGAGAACAGCATAGTTTCGGTAGCAGTGCGGGACATCTTTGGAGCTCGAGGAGTATTCGTTCCTTAAACCACGGCTTCTAACTCGGGCTCCGACTGAAAAACAAAGCCAGGAGTATTTTCCAGATACCACCATGGCATCGCTTGATAGTGTAAGATGTAACTCTCAAATTCGACCCGCCAAGTGAGGTAAGTGGAAACGTTTGTGGTCACTGCAGCAGCTCGAATCGATGCGTTATTTGGTATGCTTACTACTACGTTATCGCTTGTACGCCGCCAAGTTCGCGAACGTAAATAGTCAAGCGCCTGCGCGGGCGAATACAGCCATCCGCTCAAGTAGGCGTTTTCTACACTTGGACAGAGGAAAGAATCAGTAAATTCTCCCTCGTAGTTTTCGATGTTTGAAATGATCCAAACGTTATTGACGAACCCGATATTTTCCCAGTTTTCGTACCCCTGAACCCGGAGTAATATCGAACCAGCACGGACGAATATCGAATCGCTGTTTTCCCATTTGTATGCGCCAATGTCATGGGACAAGTTAAAGTAAGCGGTGATAATTGCAGTTGCCTCGCGCTGGTTCTCTCGAGCGAAGTAATAGAATTCCGGTGGTTCGCCCGAAGGTTTGGGAAATATGTTTTCAGACAAAATTTCAATCGGAGATGCGCTGATGAGCACGATGTCATCCGAACACGTGAAGTAAACTCTTCCTCCAGGTGTGAGACTTGTGTTATCCACCTGTAACCCGATGTTTGCGATGGTCCAGTAGCTTTCACCTGACCCAGTCCCCCCTGTTATCCGCACGATGAAGGTAGAACGGTTCTCGTCTATTTCGAGCTCATAACTTGAACCAGCTAATTGCAAGGGCAGATCAAGAGTGGGTTGCTGTCCAGATAGAGCTGAAAAGCAAGTTTTAGCTAGGTCGTCCGCGAGCGCTTGGGCCTGAGCACCGACCTCGAATTCCTGCTGCTTTGTCAGCTGCATGAAGAAGACCCCTGCAAGCAAAATCGCCATGAGGATTCCGAAGAGCAGGTATAATGGCAGCTCGTGGGTATCAGACACTTACTTCCACCCCGTTCTTCGTGCGCTTTAGCGCTAGCCGCGCCTGTTGTCCGCTGAGCGTCGGCCCGCTGACCACAATGCCTGTATCGAAATTCTCCTGCGTCTGCCCGACCAATATCATCACCAAATTCTCTTCGAATCGGAGTTCACAGTTTGTGGGCACCGCGATGTCAAAAGGTAGGGAAGCCCCTGCGTCTTGATCTGCCAGAAGCTTTACCTGATGCGCGAGCTGCTCAGCCTGGTGCCTGAAAACGGCCTCCGCGCTCCCGCTCTGATATTGTAAGTAGAGGACGGCGAAGATCGAGAGGAAAATTGTAGCGAGAATCACACTCGCTAATGTTCGAAGAGCCACCACGCTATCGCCTTATTGTCTCAAGCGGGCCTTGAACAAAAAGATTACTTTGCAGATTCTCCCCTAGGTTAAACGCTAATGCTTAATTATAAAACAAATTTTAAGCCCAGCACTTAACCATTAGATGGTATTCATGTCTGAGTTTCTCCACGTGGCCAAACTTGAGGATGCTTGCGCAAAGCTCGAAAAACATTGGAGAATCAAGCCACGAAAAGTCAAAATGCCGCTCGATGAGGCGGCTGGGCGCGTGCTGGCCGAAGATGTTGTCTCAAAGATCGATGTCCCCCCTTTTGATCGTGCTGTTTTTGATGGCTATGCGGTCCACGCTATGGATACGTTTGGGGCCGGGGAAGAATCGCCTGCTGAACTCACTTGCGTGGGTAGCGTGCGCGCAGGCGAGTGGCCGAAGCTTAAAATCAGTAAGGGGCAGTGTGTCGAGATTTCTACTGGCGCGCCAATCCCAAGAGGTGCGAACGCCGTGGTCATGGTTGAATACTCAACGATGGGCGCAAAAGTCGTTCAAATTTTTCGTGCGGTTGCCCCGTGGGAGAACATCGCCAAGAGAGGTTCAGAGATTAAACATGGGACGAAGGTTTTGTACGCAGGAGGAGTAATAACGCCCCAATTACTTGGAACGCTTGCGGCAATCGGGAGAAAACGAACAAAAGTTTACTCGCCCAAAGTTGCGGTGATATCAAGCGGCATCGAGTTAGTCAGCGCGGGCTCCTCACTCAGGTGGGGCAAAATTTACGATGTAAACGGGCCCGCTATCTGTCGAGCAGTCGAGCTCTGCGGGGGTGAGGCTAGCTATCTTGGCATCGCGAGAGATGAGCCCCGCAGCCTGACGAATTTTGTTAAAAGAGGGCTGGCAACCTGCGATGTGGTAGTACTCTCGGGGGGATCGTCAGCTGGTGCAGGGGATATCGCGCCAGCCGTAATCGACCGAATGGGAAAACCCGGTGTGATTGTGCATGGGCTTGCGATGAAGCCGGGCAAACCAACATTCGTGGCCGTCGTGCGAGGTAAACCGATTTTTGGGCTCCCTGGCTATCCGGTTTCCGCACTGATGGTTTTCGACCAGCTAGTTGCACCTTACCTTCGGCGTCTGAGCGGCTTACCGCGAGCTGGACGGGCAAGAGTTCAGGCGAAGTTAGCATCTAAAATCATCTCGGCGCGGGGGAGGCGAGAGCTCGTGCCCGTGAAGCTCGTTCGAGAAGGGAGAGTAGTTTATGCTAAACCACTATTCAAGGGCTCGGGTGCGATAACTGCGCTCTCGCTGGCTGACGGGTACATTGATGTGCCGCTTAACCGGGAAATCGTTGAGGAAAGCGAAATCATTGAGGTCAACTTGTTTAGAGGTGTTGAGGTTGCTTAGAGTTATAGTAATAGCTGGCCGCAAGAAGAGCGGCAAGACCAAAGTAATCGAGGGTTTAGTCAAAGAGCTGATGAATCGTGGCTATCGCGTGGGAACGGTGAAGCATGTCCCGATGCAGGGATTCACGTTGGATCAATCTGGCACTGACACTTGGCGACATGCTCAAGCGGGAAGTAAGACAGTATTGTGTATAAGCCCCGACGAAGTTGCGACTCTGGAGAAACGTAAGCCTGACCTCGGAGAAATACTTTCGAGCTTGCACAATCTAGATTTTGTCATATTGGAGGGCTTCGGTAGTGTTGAAAATTTAGTGAAGATAATGGTTGCCCGAAGTGATGAAGAAGCGTCGGAGTTGGACGACGATTTCACGGTCGGTTTTATAGGTCAAGGAATCGGCGAAAAATCGGTCCTGGGGCCGGATGATTTCAAAGCGATTGCCGACTTAGTCGAGCAAAAAGCGCTTCCTCCTACAGCTGGCCTCGACTGCGGCGACTGTGGTTATGGAACTTGCAAAGAGTTTGTTCTCGCAGC
>CAYFPZ010000089.1:0-22775 GCA_964345105.1 Hadarchaeota archaeon (SeqCode) | reverse complement strand
CACAACGACTCGTCGACCAACCGAACTTGACGAATTCTTCCTCTACTTTTCAACACTTGGATGCCGTCGGGAAAAAGCGTGCGCCCAACCCCACGACCGAATAGGTAGTCCGCCACCGCGCGCAGTTTAAACAGTTCTTTTCCCGTTGGCCCCTGCAAACGATCACCGTGCAAACTTGACTGCGGCGAGTGAAAAAGTTTTGGGGCGTTGGGTATCCTAAATAAGACACGATGTCTCAAATATGACAATCCGCTCCTCCTCGGAAAACTGTCCTAAATAGGAACTGCATGTTGATGTCAGTTTGGGACACCGCTTCCTCGCCGAGCTTGCGCCGTATTAAATCGACTACCCTTTCCTCCCCAAACCCGTCCTGAGGTTCTCTATCCACTTCAGGTTGTACCTGTCGATGTCGCTCTTGTTTAGCCCGAACCTTTTGATGATTTCAGCACCGAGGCAGGCGTTCCAGCTTTCATCTTTTTATGCTTTTTTTGGCAATTACGCTAAAAAAATCCATTTTTATCATAAATATTACAATAAAAATATTTATATGCCAAAAAATAAAATTATTTAGTCGATATAATGAAAAAATTTGCCAATCAAAAAAAAGAAGATAGGGGATTGTTTGCCACAAGTTGCAGTCGATGATATCGCGCCGAACGATTACAACACGAACGTCATGCCACCCGGTGCATACAGGCAACTGGTCGAAGACATGAGGGAGAACGGTCCAAGCGCGATAAATCCGATTCTAATGCGCAAAGCAGGGAAGGAACTGCGCAAGGTAGGGAAAAGATTCGAAATCATCGACGGTTTCAACAGATGGAAAGCCGCGAATGAACTGGCGTGGGAAAAAATCCCAGCTGAGATCAGGGACGTTTCGCTGGAAGAGGCAAAGGTAATCAACTACCGCAAGAACAGCGAGCGGGGGACCATCGACCCCTTCAGGGAGGCGGAGCTCTTCAAATCCGAGATAGACGCTGGGAGGACCCAAGAGGAGGTTGCCAAGCGTTACGGGATAGATAGGTCCCAGGTCAGTTACAGGTTGTCGCTCCTGAAAATTTCCGGGAGGGCACGGAAGTTCATCGACGTGACACGTGTCACGCCCAGTCAGTTGGAAGTGATAGCCAAAGTGGTAAGGTCCGCCGATCAGGAACTCCTCGCGAAAGAGGTGAAAGACAAGGGGCTGGGCGTCAGGAAGCTCGAATTAAGGGCCGCGAGCATGCACAGGTTAAGGCCCATAAGGGAGAAGAGGCTCAAGGACTGCGAGCTGAAGATGCTCGTGGACATGGTGGCGAATGCCTATGCCGCATGCGAGGATTGCAAAGCTCGGGGGTCGTGCCCGGACCTAATGGCCGAGTTGAAAAAGTACCGCAAAAAGAAATAATTTGCCATCCGCCACTTGGACTTAAAAGAACCAATTTCAAGGAGCACGTTTACCGGTTATCCTTTTCGATAGCGGCGAGTAGCTCCAGCATCACTTTCTCGTGGCTCTGCAACGCCTTGAGGCTCTTCATCTCCTTCACGAGCCTGTCGGTCCCCCCGATCAAGGATTCTAGGTTTTTCCGGGTTTCTTCGACCCTTCATCCGCTCTTCCCCGTCTCCGAGTACCTGCATGTTGAGTCGTGGCAGCACGGCCCCCTCGAGCAGGCCCAAGAAATCCTTAGGACGGAGCCTTGGCCCTCGTTTTTTATCGAAACTACCACGGCGGTCTTCTTTTCTTTGGTGCCCCCACCGTTCACGAAATCGTGGCATACGAACGCGATCGGTCTCGTTTCCACCAACTTCCCTACCTCAGACTCAGCTTTCGTTTCAGCTTCCCGATGAACCCAAGCCTCCCCTTTTTCTGTAGGTGGTTGTAGACAGTCATCGTGGACAGCCCGAGCCTGTTAGCTATCTTCCCGTATGACAGACCCTCCATCCTGAGCCTCTCCATCTCCCATATAATTTCAGGGGTTACTTTTCTCCTCGGCATTATTTCATCGCCTTTATAGATTATTACCATTTTTCATCTAATTTAATCTTATTCCTCCTTTGTGCGTCTAGGGGGAACACATATGGAGATTTAGAAAAAAGATAGATGAGCTTAGCTTCAACTCTAACTTCATCAATGTTTTACTCCGCGATTTCCAGCAACCCAGATTTCTCCATTCCTCTGACGATTAAATTGATCTCTTTTCTCATATCATTTGCCAAGTCTTCGAACGTTACGGTTCCATCGCACTTATCCCAAATTGAAACTGACATCTCACTTGCTTTGAAAGTTTGGCCTTTTTCGTTCACCAACAAATGGTTGCCAGCTTCGGTCTTCTCCAGTCTGCCCCTTCTCGTAATTTTTTTCATTTTCTCTCCTCCCCCACCCATGTTTTTTACGGATTACCTATAAAATTATTACTTCACTATGTTAAATGCTTCTCCTTTGCGCATTGAGGGGGAACATGGGGTTGTCAGACTTTAAAACTGTCGCAATTGCCCCATAAATGCTTACATCTTTGGCCAAAGGGGTGATCATTATCCTTGGGATTCTGTTCCTCGTATATCTCTTCACATATTTTTTAATCGGAGTCATCACAAGCTTTTTGTTTTGTAAAGCGACGCTACCACCGACCGTGATTAAGGAGGGATCGTAAGTGTTTATTACATTCGCAAATCCGATGGCGTTGAGTCTCCCTACCTCTTCAACGAGTTCGATAGATAGATTGTCTCCGCATTTTGCTGCCTCAAACAGAATTTCGGAGCTTAACTTCGAGAAATCGCCTGCCATATTTTTGAATAAAAGACTACTCCTTACTTTCTTTCCATCCACCTCTCTAAGTTTCATCATGACAAAATTCGGTATGTTTCTGCCCGAGCAGTAAGCCTCCCAATGTCCTCTTTTCCCACATCCGCACTTCAGGCTCTCCGTGTAATCTATTGTGATATGCCCGATCTCAACAGCGTTGCCATCTTTGCCTAAAAGCAAATGACCGTCGACGATAGCCCCTCCCCCAATCCCGGTGCCTAGAGTTATATAGACGAGATTATCCGAGCCCTTGCCAGCACCAAACTCTTCCTCGCCTACTACACCCGCCGTGCAATCGTTGAGCAGATATGCCGGGATTTTTAATTCACCACTAATCGGCTTGGTGAGCGGGACAAATTCAAACGGCAAATTCGTCGGGCTGATAAGTGCTCCTTTCCTCACATCCAATGGCCCCGTGGAAGCCATTCCGATGCCCTTTAGACCGGCGGAATCAACACCACTCTTGCTACAGAGAGAACGGGCCATCCTGATTATTTGATCGCTTATCGCCTTTTCTCTCTTCTTGTCAACCCTTTCTTCCAGTTTAGCTATGAAGTTACCTTCCTCATCGGAGAGGGCAGCCCTTACCTGAGTTCCCCCTAAATCCACGCCTATAGCATATTTTTCTGCCATTTTGTCATGCCGTATTTTCCCGTGCTCCTATGCGAAAGTCCGAATTATTCGTACGCCACTTCTTCTATGCTTTTAGGATTCCAAGTTCCCCGAGCGACCTTCGGCACGAAATCCTCAAGCCCCCTTGGTGGGAACCTGAGCCTCTTGCCCTTTTCAGCCGCCATGTAGCAGGCCATCAAAAGCTCGACCACGAAGGCTCCATCCTCCCACGTTTCCCTCGGCATCCTGCCGTCTAGGAAGCTCTCGATCATGTGCCTATCTTCATTCTCATACCCGTATGCGCTCGTCTCATTGGGAATAATAGGCATCTGCCCTTGCTCAGCCATCTGTTTTTCGACCAAATCCTCACCTGACTTGCCTTTGACCTCTCGGCTGAAGAATATGCTGAGGTCTGAGCTAAGGGTGTTTATTTGCATACTATATTCAGGCCCCAATAGTTCGAATGAAAGCCGAAGTCCAGGACCGACGAAACTCCAAGAAGTTGTTACCTCAACCATCGTCAGAATTCCCTTTGGAGTTTCATACAAAACATTGGCTCTCGCAAAATCCTCGACCGGGGTCTTTGAATAGTCGACCGCCCCCATATCTTTAAGACGTTGAATGTAGTTTGGCCTAGTCCACTTTAAAGATGCTATTTCGGCTGACACTGTGCGGGGCTTCAATGCCTCCTTTTTCTCGTCGGGGGCAGTGAGCAAAAACCTAGCAGCTTCGTGACTATGGCACATCATATCATTTAAAACGCCTCCGCCCTGCTTAGCCCCGTCCCAAAACCATGGTTCATGCGGACCGCTGTGTTCCTCCGCACATCTCGCCATGTAAGGGCGCCCAGTAATTGAAGCTCCTCTCTTCCACAGGATCTCCTTACCTCTGACCACTGTAGGCGCGAAGATTTGATTTTCTAGGTAGCCGTGGAGCAATCCGGTCTTATTCACAAGTTCTAACATCTTTCGTGCTTCCTTTACGTTGCGGCCCAATGGCTTTTCACATGCTACACCAACGAGTTCAGCCCGTCCCTGCGTTACTTCTTCTGTTATCGCCTCCATAACCGGTATCCTAGCGAAGTTCGGCACTGTTATCCATACTGCGTCGACATTGGGGTCTTTGACTAACTCACTCACATCGGTGTATATTTTAGGATCGCCCACCCGAGATTTCCTACAAAGCCCCGCCGTTGCTTTTGCCCTATCCTCGTTAAGATCACAGATTCCTGTAATATCTGTATGCCTGATGCCTGCCCATGCATTTATGTGGAAGGTGTTTGTAACAAAACCTGAGCCTACAAATCCGACTCCAAGACTTTCCATCTATAACACCTCTGATTAATTTTATACATTATAAAAGATTATTAGCATAAATAATTAATGCTAAAGATATTTTTTCTATATATTTGTATGCCTCGTTCTTATATGGAGTGTCGGCGTTTATAGAGATAATCCAATAACCAAGCATTGAGTGGGAAGCTCTTTTTCTTGGTAGTGGAGCCATGGCCATCTTTCCCACAACTTGTGACATGGTCGGATCTTCTAGGAAACCTAACTGGTCTGAATCTTGTATCATTGCAACTACTCTACCCGTCTGTATTAGAGATGTATTCTGGTCGCACCCTAAGCTCATTATTTCTGGCGAACAGTATCTTAACATATCAACGTAAAATTGTAGTGCTTCGATGCCCTCTGGACTATTGAACACTGGATGATAACTCTCGTCAAATATTTCTCCACCAAAAGACCAAAGGTAGTTGAACCATGTGTATGTATTGCAACCAGCCCCGCATTCCTGCTTCTGACCATCCGTATACATCTTCTTCAGTCAGTGCCTCGGCGAATGGGACTCTCGTAAAAGATATCTCTGGGCGAGAATACATTGATGCAATATCATCAACAGCTGGACCATTAGGGATAGGACATACTCACCCAAAAGTGGTTGAGGCAGTTAAAAAACAAGTCGAGAAGTTATCCCATACATTTATGGGGAATGTTACTGTTGAGAGAATAGAACTTGCAGAGAAACTTACAAAAATTATGCAGTCCAAACTCAGCAAGTATTTTTTCACGAGTGGTGGAAGTGAGGCCGTTGAAACAGCTCTTAAAGGTGCGATGAAAATCTCTAAAAAGAAAGAGGTAATAAGTTTATATCTTGCTTACCATGGCGGAACCATAGCTACACTCAGTCTCGGTCAACAATGCCATAGGGAAGGTTATCCCACAGTACCCGGCTTCAGGCAAATCCCTCCGCCTTATTGTTAAAGATTAACGCAACACACCATATGGAATCAAAAACATTTAAATCATTAGAAATCTGAAACACTAGTGATACTATGAACTATGATGAGGTGATATGAATCAAAGTGGGTATTTTTACTGTACTTTTTCGAGATTGGCCGATTGAAAAAGTTCTTAAGCATGTTTCAGAACTTGGGTATGAAATGATCGAGCTTGGCGCAGGTGGAGTCGTTCCCACTTCACATCTCCCCGATGGAAAAGTTGATTCTATTTTGGAAGGCAAAGCTGATGATTTAAAGCAAACAGTCCGAGAACATGAGTTGGAAATCTCCGCTTTAAGTACCCATGACAACCATTTACACCCAGATTTAGAAGTGAGAGAAAGGATAAATAACCATCTTAAGAAGGTAATTGAGGCGGCTAACTTCCTTGATGTGTCTTGTGTGAATACGTTCTTTGGCTGTCCGATTGATTGGGGAAAGTGGTACCCATTCCCACCCGGAAACATCGTGGCTTTCGATGAGGCTTGGCAAGAAGCTAAAGAAACGTGGATGCCGTTATTAGACTTTGCGTCTGAGCATGATGTTAAGATTTGTATAGAAACATGCCCACCTAATTTAGTTTACAATCTTCAAACTACTAAAAGGATGTTTGATGAAATTTCTCATAAGTCCCTTGGCCTAAATTATGATCCTTCCCATCTTGTCTGGCAATTAATAGATCCTATATTACCCATCTACGAGTTTAGTGAAAAAATTTTTCATTTCCATGCAAAAGATGTGGAAATGATTAAAAATATGATTGATAAATCAGGAGTTCTGATCACCGGGTCTTGGAGAAGATTGAGGCGGGGATATAGATTTAGAGTTCCTGGTTGGGGTGAAATTAATTGGAATAAAGTTATTTCGGCCCTATCAGAGGTAGGATATGATTATGTGATTTCCCTAGAACATGAAGATCCTGTTATGTCGGCTGAGGATGGTGCAGAAAAAGCCATCCAATTCCTTAAAGGTTTAATTATTAAAAAACCTGGAGAAGTTGTTTGGTTTTTGGAAGGTCAGCCCACAAAAGATAAATATAGCCTATAATCAAAATTGAATAGGGGATAAAATGAAAGAGAAAAAAAATTGTTGATTACGGGTTTAGGAATATGGGGGGAAAAATTGGATAAAATTTCGATTTAATTAGATATGTTTTAAATCTTGATGGAAAATAATTGGCGGTTCAAATGGTTAAATTTAGTTACAATACTCTGGTCTATGCGGGGGAACCGCTGGAAAAGGGCATGGAACGGTTGTCCAAGTTCGGGTACGATGGGATAGAGATAGTTGGTGAGCCCAAAATAATTGATGTGAAAGAAGTACAGGAACTCTCGAAAAAATATGGATTAGAAATCTCATCAATATGCAGCATATATACCAAGGAAAGGGATTTGGTCAGCTCCAGCGAGAAAACGAGGAAGGACGCTGTTCAATACACAAAAGATGTCGCCAAAATGGCCCATGAGATCGGGGCACAAGTGATGATTGTCGCGCCTAGTGCATGCATGAAAATTTATGCAGAGGCACCACTTAAAAAGGAGTGGAGATGGGCTGTCAGCGGGATAGAGGAAGCGGGAGAATATGCTGCAGATTTGGGTGTCAAACTTGCAATTGAACCTTGGAACAGATACGAAACGTATTTCATAAATAGACTTGAACAGGCAGTAAAATTGATGGAAGATGTTAACTTAGAGAATGTTGGAGTTATGGGAGATCTTTTCCATATGAGCATAGAAGAAACATCTCCAGCAGACGCGATAAAGATGGCGGGGAAAAGATTGATACACCTGCACGTTGCGGACACAAACCGAGCGGCGCCTGGGAGGGGGCACTTGGATTTTAAACCAATTATTAAAGCATTAAAAGAGATTGGATACGATGGATATCTTTCGATGGAACTTCTACCTGCCGCTGCAGATCCATTCGTTGTTTTAAAGGAAAGAAAAAAGTGTGAAGAGTTCTATGATTCGTATACAAAGGAGTCCATAGAATATTTAAAAAAATTATGGTGAGTTCAAATGGTTCGGTATAGCGTCAGTACTTGGATATACGGGGATGAACCACTAGAAAAAAGCTTGCAGAGATTGTCCAAGTTTGGATACGATGGGGTAGAAATTCCTGGTGAGCCTAAAAAAATTGATGTAAAGAGAGTACGGGAACTCTTAGAAAAATATAGGTTAGAGGCTTCCGCAATATGTGGTTTATATTCCACTGAAAGGGATCTGACGAGTTCTAATGCTGGAACAAGAAGAAATGCGGTTCAATATGTGAAAAATTGTGCAAAGTTAGCTTCCGATATTGGGGCAGAAATAGTGATTGTTGTACCGACTGCAGTTGGAAAAACGAAACCGGAGAAAGAGCGTGAGAAGGAATGGAAGTGGGCTGTTAGTGGGGTAAAGAAGGCAGGCGAATACGCTGGGAACCTAGGCGTTATGCTGGCGGTGGAACCTATAAACCGGTTTGAGACATATATGGTGAATAGAGCCGAACAAGCTGAAAGATTAGCACGGGAAGTAGCTCTGGATAATGTCAAGATGATGGTTGACACGTTTCACATGAATATCGAAGAAGCATCTCCTCCAAATGCTATAAGAAAGTTTGGTGAGAAGATAATCCACGTTCATCTCGCGGATAATACACGGGCACCGCCCGGGAAGGGAAATATAGACTTTAAATCAATTCTCAACGCATTGAAGACCGTCGGTTATGATCGATATCTTGCGATGGAATTTATGCCCCCCTCAGCGTACCCATATGACGCTATCAGAGAAGTAAAACCCGAGGAATTTGACCGGCAGACTAAGGAATCAATAGAGAATATGAGATTATTTTAGCTCGGTGAACCGTTTATTATCTTTCTAGTTAGGGGCGGACATCCGAAAGGTTTCTGTTTGATGATTGTCTTATTATCCAACAAAGCATCGGAGAGCGAATTTTAACCTTTGACCACCCCATATGTAAATGCTCTTAAAGCATATTTACGCATAAGTAAAGCTAACATCAAAGCTGGCACTATACAAATTACTGAATAAGATGCCATAACTCCCCAAGCATACCCTCTAGGTTCGCCTACAAATGTAGAAACTACCACTGGTATCGTTCTAGTAGCTCCAGTGGTAGTAAATGACGCGAAAATGAATTCGTTCCATGAGAAGAGAAAGCAAAAAAGGAACGTAATTAGGATAGCCGGCTTAGCAACAGGTAACAAAATTTTTCTAAGTATTGTCATTCTCCCACAACCATCCATAATCGCTGATTCCTCTATCGATTTAGGTAGGGGGTCAAAAAATCCTTTCAACAGCCAGACACCAATAGGAACATTGAGTAGCACATGGGCCATTGCAACTCCAATATACGTGTTTAGTACTCCCAAAGTCCGCAATACAAGGAAAAGTCCAATTGCGGTCACAAACGGGGGAAGGAATCGCAAAGAAAGTAGAAAAAGTAGGAAATCATTGCTCCATTTTGGTTTTAACCTGCTGAGGGAGTAAGCTGCAGGAAGAGAAATTCCAACTGTAATTAAACTGCTTAACAGACTAACAATTATGCTGTTCCAGATGGCCGGTCCTCCTCGTCCATAAATCGCCTCTTGAAAGTTTGCAAAAGTAATTTCAGGCGGAACTAGATAAGGTGGATAATGGATAACTGCCCACCCTGGTTTTAATGCTGTTCCAACCATCCAAAAAATCGGAAATGCAAAAAATCCAATGAGAATCACCAGCATGAGGTAAATATAAAATCTTTTTAATTTCATGAATTATAACCTCCGCCCCCGAAATATAAGTTTAGCTAGTATTAGGTAAGAGGAGAGACAAATAGGAAGAATTAACCAAGCCGCAGCTGCAGCGTACCCTACCCTAAAATGAACGAAAGATAACATATAATTATAAAAGGCATAAGTTTCAGTTGCCGTTCCAGGCCCACCGTACGTAGTTATCCATATTGGGTCGATAAATTTTAAAAGGTCTACTAGTCTAAATAAAATTACCAAAAAAATAAAGGGTTTTAGAAAATGTAGGGTCACATATCTAAATTGTTGCCAATCCGATGCACCTTCTATATTACCAGACTCGTAAAGTGTACGAGGGACCGTTTGGATCCCACTAAATAAAATCAAAAAAACTAGGGGGGTCCATTGCCATACATCAGCAAAAACTAATGAGAGTTTAGCTAAAATTGGATCTGACAATGTAAGAATTGTTCCACCTGCCAAAAAATCTAAAGAATACGAAAATATGCCCCATCTTTCTATAAAAAGTAATTTCGTTATAGCGCCCACCATCATAGGACTTACAAACATCGGAATGATTAATAAAATTACCAAATAAGTTTTACCTCTAATTTTTTTACTTAACAATAAGGCTGCCCCCAATCCTATTAAAAATTCCAAAGTTAAAGCAATCCCCGCGATTGAAAAAGTATTAATCAAACTACCGATAAATCTGGTATCTCCAAAGAGAAGCGTTGAATAATTCCCAAGACCGATAAAGTTTATTCCGATTGTAGGTGTGCGCAAATTCCACGAACAAAAGCTTAAGACAAGAGTTAAAATCATTGGAAAAATAGCTAATGCTAAAATAACCAAAAGAACGGGAACAATCAACAATTTACTCAAATTTTTTTCTTTCACTTTTTCACCTAATCTGAATAGAACTTCCTTTCTTATCGAAAAGCGAGATTTTATTTAAGTTAAAGTCCACCCACACGATTTCACCACTCTCTTTTTTAAATAATTCCGATTTTATCTTTACCTTCAAAAGAACATCATCCGTTTTTAAGGTAACTAATTTTTCATCTCCAAGCGATTCTATTGCATAAACTTTGGTTCTCCAAGAAGTCGGTTTTCTTTTCTCATTAATTGAAATATCTTCAGGCCTAATACCCAATACCACCTCCGAATTTTTCAGATTTTCCGCGACAAACTTTAGGGGACCTGAAAGGGGCAAGAGATAAAATCCAAGATCTAGGAAGATTTCCCCTTTTCTCTCCGTAGTACTACAACTCAACAAATTCATTGGGGGAGAACCAATGAAACCAGCAACGAACGTATTAACTGGGTGTCGGTATAATTCATCAGGTGTGCTAAATTGGTATAACATACCCTTGTTCATTACTCCTATCTTATCAGCCATAGATAGTGCTTCTATCTGATCGTGGGTGACAAAAATCGTTGTTACTTCCGTTCTTTTCTGCAATTTCTTGAGTTTCACCCTCATTTCAACCCTGAGTTTTGCATCCAAGTTGGCTAAAGGTTCATCTAGCAAGAAAATCTTCGGTTTTCTAACGAGAGCCCTACCTAACGCTACTCTCTGTCTTTCACCCCCACTTAATTCATCTGGCTTACGGTTTAAAAGTTCGTTTATTTCAAGAAGTTCTGCAACGCTTTCCACTTCTTTTCTTATTTCATCTATAGGCTTTTTTTGTATTCGAAGCGGGAAGGCTATATTGTCAAAGGCTGTCATATGGGGATACAACGCGTAATCTTGAAAGACCATTGATGTATTTCTATTAGCCGGATGAATATCTGTTACATTTTTATCTCCGATATAAATACTTCCTCCATCAGGATTCTCCAGACCTGCTATACACCTAAGGGTGGTAGTCTTCCCGCAACCAGATGGTCCTAGCAAAGCAACAAATTCTTTGTCCCTAATCTCCATGTTCAAATCGTTTACTGCTTTGACATCCCCAAAACTTTTTGTCAAGCCTTTCAAGATTAGTCTAGCCATTTTTCTCGTTTTAGATAGTTTTGTTTGGATTATAAGATTTACGGTTATTTAGGGGCTACTGGTCCAGCCTTTTACTGGGGTTTTGTCTCTATTCATAAACGGACAATCGATTTATTAAACAACCTCCGCAGAACCGAAACTTTTATATTCTAAAAAGTGAAAGCAAATTGATAAAAATGCAAAGAAAAGAAAAAATTATAGAGAAACACGAAAAATACGTTGTGAAGGGTTGGCCTTTATTTTATGCTCCAATAATATTTACTGAGGGAGAAGGATGCATAGTGAAAGATATCACGGGGAAAGAGTATATCGATTGCGTTTCGGGATGTGCTGGCCCCATGTGGGTTGGTTGGAAAAACCCTAAGGTGGTTGAAGCCACCAAAAAATATGCCGAATTTCCGCATTCCTTTCCTGGATTTGTAAATATCCCACGAGTAGAACTCGCGGAGAAAATTGCGAAAATAGCGCCACCCAATCTTACCAAAACGTGGTTTGGATGTAGCGGAGGTGAGGTCATCGAACTTGCAATTAAAAGTGCCATTCTTTATACTGGGAAAAAGGAGGTAATATCTTTGTATAACGGTTATCATGGTTTTACAATCGCAGTATCTGCTTTAATACCAGCAATTTATAGGAAAGATATGCCCATAATGCCAGGGTTTAGACAAATCCCTTCCCCTTATTGTTATCGTTGTGCTTTTGGAAAGGAGTATCCAGAGTGTGATTATGAATGTGCAAGAAACCTCGAATCGGTGATAAAACATGGTACATACAATGATGTTGCCGCGTTTATTTTAGAACCAATACAAGGACAGGCGGGTCATATATTACCGCCCGACAAAGAATATGCTAAAATCATAAGGGAGATATGCGACAAGTACGATATTTTGATAATAGCCGACGAAATACAAACCGGGCTAGGAAGAACAGGAAAAATGTGGGGATCTGATTATATTGGACTTCGACCCGACATAATATGTCTAGGAAAAACCTTGTGTGGGGGCCTTCCCCTAAGTGCTGCTGTATTTAGAGAGGATATAGCTGAAAAAACAGAATCAAAGTTATGGGGAGTCACTACACATAGTGGTGCGCCAATTTTATGTGCCACTGCATGTGCTGTTTTTGATGTATTAATGGAAGAAAAAGTGTTAGGGAAAGCCAACAGAATGGGAAAAGTTATAACACAACGACTTAAATCTATGCAAGAAAGGCATGAAATTATCGGAGAAATAAGAGGACCCGGACTATTTATCGGAGTGGAGATGGTAAGGGACCGAAAAACAAAAGAAGAGGCTTTTGATGAGGTATCTAAAATCATACAAATGTGCTTAGAAAAAGGTGTCTGGTTTGGACGATCAATGGCTAATATGGGCAATTTGATTAAAATAAAGCCACCTTTTATAATAACTGAAAACCAAATCACCAAGGCTCTCAATACATTAGACGAAGTACTAACAAAGCTAAAAAATAAAAAGTGAAAGGTTCAAAAGGTCATAAAAATGAGTCAATGATTGAATTTTAATGATAAATTCGTTGGACAAATAAGTGTTCCTTTCCTTAAATCTGGGGGCTTCTTATCTCCACCTCCCAAACTTCCGTTCCTTCCAACAGAGCTTTTATGGGCCTAAGTAAAGGCTACTTGCGGGAGTATGGGACTAAACTAATTAAGCGAATTTAAAACCCATAGAATTCCTCTATACCCTCAAGAAACCTGCTAAGGACTAGAAACAAGTACTTATCGCATAATATGTTTTAAAAATTTAAGACCATCGATCGCTATATCGTCTTGTGTGATAGCAAGAGGGCGCCAAATGCAAACAGCCAGTTCTTTGTACCCTGGTGGAAAAGTTTCAATTATCAACCAGTGGTCATACTTAATTTCCTTAAGTGCATTGGCGATTTCAACCCATTCGATATGACCCGAACCAGGAGTTCCCCTATCGTTCTCGCATATTTGAATATGATAAAGAAGATCACCTGCTTCCCTGACAGCATTACTGATCGATTTTTCTTCAATATTTGCGTGGAATGTATCAAGCTGAACCTTCACCGCGGGACTATTCACATCTTTTACTAACCGTATACAATCTGATGTCAAATTAAGGAAATATGTTTCAAATCTGTTCAAGGGCTCAATGGTTAGATAAACACCTTTGTCTTCAGCGTAGGCACCAACTTCTTTAAACCCTGACACTACATATTTCCACTCCGTGTCTTTAGTTAATGTAGATTCTAATTTACCAACAGTAGAATAAAACGGCCCCCCAACTATGCTCGAATCAAACTCAACTGCAAAATCGATACATGATTTAATGTATTTTTTCGTATTTTTTCGGATTGTCGTGTTAGGACTTATGAGATCACGCCCCGAACTGGTGACTCCCGCAATAGACCCGCATTGTAAACCCCAAGAGTCTAGTGCTTCAACAATCCGTCTTCTATCAACTTTATCGGGAGATTCTATTGGGATTTCAATACCATCAAATCCTACTTCCTTAGCTTTTTTTATCGATTTTAGTAATACATCAGTACTACCAGGACCCCAAACCCAACTATTGACACCATATTTAACCATTTTGACACCCTTAGTATTTATATGAATTTTTTTAGATAATTAATTGCAAATTTAGTATTTTCATCGTAGTATTCTTTTGTCATCCTAGCCGAGCCATGGGCTATAAGAACTTCTCGGAGGCCTTTTTCCTCGGGATATTCATACCTAGTACTTCCGTGGGGAGATCTATCGACTGGAGGTAAGAATTCTAACATCAGATAATTATCATATTGTATCTCTCTCAAGAGGTTAAGGACTTTCCCCCAATTAGCTTGTCCCATTCCCGGAACTTCTCTGTTGTTATCCGCAACATCAAAATTTAGAAGATTGTCTCCTGCTTTCTTAATTGCATGTTCTATTGAAGACTCCTCAATATTTAGATGAAAGTAGTCCAACGAAATGCCTACATTTTCTTCGTTGATATCTTTTATTAGTTGCAAAGCTTGATCCGTCTTTCGGATGAAATAAGTTTCAAACCTGTTTAGTGGTTCAATTGCCAGTTTTACATTATAATCTGCAGAATACTCTGCCACTTTCTTTATTCCTTCGACCGCCCATTGCCATTCCTTTTCTTTCTTACCTTTTGGCTCCTTTCTGACCGTGGGGATGACCCCAGAATACAAGTTTCCTCCAATCTCTGAAATTAAGTTTACACACTCTTTCATATATTCAATAGTATTCTTTCGAACGCTCTCCTTAGGACTTATTAAGTCCCTATCCAAAGTTGGTATTCCATTGACGGCGGCTGGCTCCAATTTATACGAATCCAATAATTCCTTCGTTTTTTCAACATCAACTTCTTCTGGCTCTCCTTTAATCCCTACCCCATCAAACCCACAGGAGGAAATTCTTTTTAAACTTGTTTCCAATTCTTTCTCACAATATATCCATTGAGCTACCCCTAATTTCACTTAATCATCCCTTACAAATGTTCTACTCCCTGATTACTCCTTCATAACCTCTCCATAACCGACTTCGGGAAGGAGCCGAGAAAGGTTCTTTAACCCGATTTTTAGTCCCTGCTTGTTTAATTTCTCTGTTCCATACCATACTGGATCCTCATGCTCGATTATGACTACGTGATCGTAACCTTGCATCAGAAGCTCCTGAAATATTCCCTTAAAATCAATTTCCCCAAGTCCTGGTATCGTATATCTCCACCACTGGTAGATGGGATCCTCCCATTTAATAGCTCTATGACCAACACCTGTTTTACCTGCAAAGAGGGCATCAACCCACTCACTATTTAAAATCCCGTCCCGTTCCAAGTTTTCTCTGTCTATCATACAATCCTTCCCATGGACAATATAAATACGATTTATAAATTCTCTTAGGGCTTTGCGAATATTAATCCCTTGCCATAAGAGATGGGAAGGATCGAATACCAATCCTAAAGTGGAGTCAAACATCTCAAACATTCTTTTCCATATCGAAGGGAAAAAAGCGATGTTTCCTCCTCCAGACCCATATTGTTCGTTAAAGTAAAATCCCATAGGACAATTTTCGATCGCGATTTTAACGTTCCTATCCCTAGCATAATCCACCAAGTGACCAAACTCTTTTTCGAAGAGTTCTAAGTTTTCCACAATACTCTTAGAAGGGTCTCTCCCTGCAAAGGTTGTTACTGCATCAACACCCAACTTTTCACATGCGTCTATAACTTTCTTTAAGTGCTCGTGATTATGTTTTCTCTTTTCCTCATCCGGATGCAGATTATTGGGGGCATAACTCAAATTAGAAATTAGTAGGTCATTTTTCTCGGCTATATCCTTTATCCTACGGGCATCCGTATCACTAAGTCCCTTGTCAACATTCACATGATTAGACCCTTCGTAGGCCTCCACTTCCAACGCTTTAAATCCCGTATCAGAAGCCCATTTCGCAACTTCTTCAAAGCTCATCTTACTCAAACACGCGGTAAAAAAACCTATTCTCATTTCTTCCACCTTTTTTTGTTTTTTCCCCAAGTATTTAACTTTTTTGGATGGACGTGATAGAAGTCTCAAGGGGCGCTGTCGTTATTTCAGTTTATGACGAGAAAAAACAATTTAACAAGATGGGTAACAAAAGGTCAACCCCTTGGGCAAAATCGCTTCTCGAAGATTCTGAACTCGATGCATAATACCCTGCGATACCGTTTGATGTTATAGACGCTAACCTTGAAACCTGCAAAACAGTGCCATACATACCGGAGTACACAGAAGTTGAGGACATAATATCAGTCGCGATTTCGGATGCCATGCTAGGAAACAAGACCCCTACAGAAGCACTCAATGATGCCGCCGCTGATGTTGAGGACCTACTTAGGGATGCGGGATATTACTAATGGATTAACACCCACTCTAAGGTGGGTGTTTATTTTTTAGCAGTAAGAGGATACATCTATCCGCTCGGAAAGCTTTTAGCTGATGCCCCTATCCGATCGGAAAGCGTTTAGCTGAGATTCTCTCCCATACCTTTCGGTTATCTCTTCCCACCCAGCGGCAGCTACATTCAAAGCCTCTTGAGGGGATAACTCCCTCGCATAAGCTTTGGCAAGTTGTACCGCCAAAGTCTCATGGTATTCAGTTGCACCTGGGATTCTAAGATCAACCCATGGATTAAATCCTTCACTACTACCAAGGATATCGAGCCATTTATCCGCATTATGAAACTTAGTTCGTAACTCGGGATCTGTATAGTGGCTTCTTCTGAAAGTTTCGTGCCCATAACCTTCCAACATATATGTTTTACTATATTCTCTCCCTGAAACAAATATTGCGAACTCAATTGCCGCATCTTTATGTTCACTTGCTTCCGTAACCAAAAAATTCCAACCATGCATCACCGGCGTCCTTCTATATATTTCGTCTTTTGTAACCCAGTCTCCCTTATCCCAATCCCAAACTTCATAGGAACCTGGAACAGGAGCACTCCCCCACTTACCACTAATGGTACTTAATTCTGGATCTTCTGCTAATTGAGGCGTATCAGGCCAATTACACGGGGTACTCATTGCAACCATACCTGTGTAGAAGCTTTCAAAGCATTGCGGATAACCCCACCCAAGAACGCCTGGTGGAGCAATATCGATTATTTTCAAGATGTATTCTGTGGCAGCAACCCCAACGGGGGAATTAATACGGGGCTCCATTGTTTCAGGATCAAAAACATATTCCCCCCCCAAGGTGTAGTACACGTATAACCACCACCAAACGTTTTGATCTCTTGTGCAATTCCAACCACTCCCCCAAAAATCTATTTTACCATCGTCATCTGTGTCCCTATTGAAGAATTCAGCAATGTCAAGATATTGATCAAGTGTTTCGGGGGCTTTTAAATCATATCCGTATTTTTCTTTAAAAGCTGCCTCTTCAGCGGGATCCTCAAACAGGTCCTCTCTATAGTATAACAAGTGAGTATCCATACCTACAGGGAGCATATAAATTTCCTCCCCATATGTGGCTAACTTTTTAGCTGCCCAAGTTAAATCCTCCCAATCGTATTCAGGATGATCTTCAATTGCATCAGTTAGTGGTATAACGTAACCCCCGTCAATATATGCTCCCGCCCATATAGCTGGGTTCGAGATGATATCATACTCCATTGCGCCACTAACAGCTAGCAAAATAAGCTTATCCCTCAAAGCATCATAAGACAAACCATCTACTATAACTTCACATCCTGTGGTTTCTCCAAATTCTTTTACAGCGTCATCCACAGAACCAGCGGCTTGTTCCATAATTGCGACTTTAATTGTTATTCCTTCATATTTTTTTACCTCTTGGGGCGGCGCAGGGCTAGTTGCAAAGTAAGCCACTACCCCGCCCACAATTATAATTGCGATAACAACTGAAATTATCATGTTTGTAGAAATACCCTTATCGAGTTTCATAAATATCAATTTTTTTAATCTGTGTATCCTTAAATACTTTTCGGTTATGTAGAGCTTGTAGAAAAATCAGTAATGGTAAACATTAATGTTACGCTAGAAAGTTTACTTAATAGGTTATAGTGATGTGTTACACAAACAAGCGAAAAATCTCTTAACCACCTTACATCTCAATCAGCCGAGCGTTTTCTTGAGCCAATTTACCTGCTCGCACTCGGCTCGCCCCGCTTGACGAGCTGGTCGTTATAACTCTTCCAATCCCTCTTAACTTTATTCGGTATGTTGAATCACCTCGGTGGTTTTTGTCACCCACCCCATCGGTCCAGCCCCCAACTTACTAAAATCAGATGTGGCTGATTTTTATCGCTGCCCTTTTGGGAAATCGCACCCAGGATGCGATTTCGAATGTGCACGTGCATTAGAACAAATGGTAAAGTATGGGACATACAACGATGTCGCCGCATTCATAATGGAGCCGATATTGGGCAACGGTGGACACATCTTGCCCCCCGATAAGGAATATTTCAAGATTATACTAACCCATTTTCGCAAGCTCGATAACCACACCGGGGCACGCGACCGCTACATCGAGAAGCTCGACATCCATGTGGGCGAACTCGACCGGCGCACGGAGCGCGTCGAGGCGAGCGTCGACAAGTTGTGCAAAAAAAGCTTAAATTGGGCAAAACGCAAAAAAATGTGGTAAGATGTTTATAAGAACAAGTATAATTTTCGGGGATTTCAGGCGGGAGATAAGTAAGCTGAACTTGGAAGGGAACGGGTTACTCTGTTGTAGGAGAGGTTTTGACCCAAGCCCACTAAAGGAACTGAATTTGAGGGTTCTGAAGGTATCTCCTGAACCTACAGTAGAATCTATCCGAGGATATTGGAATGAGATGAACAACAAAGAATTCGATTATGTGCTCGCGATCGGGGGAGGAAGCGTTATCGATGTAGCGAAGATCTTGGCCACACGGATGGAGAACGACGAGCGGATTGAAAATTTCATCGGGGGCGGAAAAGTCAAGCACAAAATGAAAAAATTGATCGCGGTTCCCACAACCCATGGAACGGGAAGCGAGGTAACGAAATACGCCGTCGTCAAGTGCAAAGATACAAAAAGGACAGTCGTTTCTGAAAATATCTACCCGAGTGTAGCGATCATCGATGAAAAAATGACTCTTGGGCTACCGAAAGACCTCACGATCTACACATCTATAGATGCACTCTGCCACAACATCGAAGCGTATCTTACGGAAATCTGCGATTCTTTGACCGATGTGGTTTGTGAAAGTGGGATAGGATTTTTCTTTGACGGGGTTGAAGATGCGATAACAGATTCGATTGCGGGAAGAAAGCGGATGATGTTGAGTTCGGTTTTGGGTGGGGTCGCGATTACGAATGTACAAACTTCGATAATCCACGCATTAAGTCATGTGCTAGGTGGAGTACATGACGTTCCTCACGGATTGGCGAACGCTATGTTCTTGCAAGCATTTTTGAAATTTTATGCCGGGGATGAGAAATTTAAAAGGCTTGAGAAAAAAACTGGCATCGACATAGCGAGCGATATCGAGAAATTATATGAGAAGTATGGGCTAAGAAGACTCTCGGATTTCGTGGACAAAAACGAAGCCATACGGATTGCAGAACGGGCGTTTGAAAACAAAAGGCTAATAGAGGTCGGTAGGAAGCCCGTTACCGAAGAAAATTTGAAAGAAATGGCCTTTGGTTCACTTTGATTTTTTGAAAGTCGAAACATCTCACGAGAATGTAAGTAATAAACAAAGGTGGGGGACACCGACCTTAGATATCGTCCAACAACTCTCGTGAAAGACCCAATTTTTGATGCCCCCGCTCAGCCGCCCGTCCTCAGGAGCCTCTCGATCTCCCCGACCCTCTTGGCCACCTTCCTCCCCCTCTCAGTCAGGCTGGTGAGGACCGTGTTTGGGAATCCCTTCCTCCTCTCCTCCTCCACCAGCCCCAATTGCTGCAGCACCCTCAGCGCCGTGTAAACCGCCTGCTTGCCCATCGCGGCGTTCCCAATCAGCTCGGTCCTAGAAATGGAACCTTCTTTATGGAGCATGAGCAGAACTCGCAGGGTACCCCCGGTTTCATCCAGCTCGTCGATCGGTTCCATTTCAATCATAATGGTTGGTGGACTTATTGTCTTTGAGAAAAAGCCGTGTGACACGTGTCACACACAGCCAGTTGGAAGTGAGAGCGACCTCCTTCACTCTCACCAACCCCGTACCATTCCTCCCTCCGTTTTTATGCCATTTATTGACATATAAACGTTAGATTAGACAATTATTTACTTTTTTGTCATGTTTCTAGTTAAAATGTCAAAAAACTCTACCTGGCTTTGTTTTCCGAATGAACCCAAATATCAAAAACAATGTAGGTGACGAACTCGTGGTTTGACCAATCTTCCGTTACTTATTTTATTAGTTTTACTGACCCCCGTCCTCAGGAGCCTCGATCTCTCCCACCCTCTTGATCACCTTCCCCCTCTCTCCGCCAGCCCCGTGAGGACCACGTTCAGGAATCCCTTTATTTTCTCCCTCCGCCTAACATTTTTTTATATGTCATTATCCTACCATTAAAATGTCATAAGGGGTTCGTGGTCGTCGCTTTTGGAATGCTCGCGCAATCCGCGGCGCGATTTCCCGAAGGCGCAAGCTTTTGAGTAAGTTTATCCATCCGTCTGCACTGGCGGGCGCAGAGGGGAAAGCTGAAGGGGGCACTAGAGCGGGTGGTGAGAAAGCTGAGCGATGTCATCTGAAACCCGAGCCTTTTTTTGGGTTTCGTCCTGCCTTACGGATTGTCCTCGTATACCTCCGGCTACCCCTGAGCCTTTTTATCCTCTCCCGACCCAAAACCTCTCCGAGTATGCGCTGAACCCGGTTAACGGTGGGTTCGATCTCCTTCTTGGGGTCCCACTTGACTTTCGGCTGCGATAGGATGTAGGCTGCCGCGTCCCTGAGGCGTTCCTTGTCGTCGACGATGTGGCTTATCAGAGTAAGGATCATCTTTGTATTATCATCGAGTGCCCGCTGTTGCTGATCGCGCATGACCATCATATTCGATATGCGCGAAACGCTCAGGCGCGACTCGACTCGCTTGAACTTCTCGCGCAGTTTTTTTTCCGTGGCGTGGACATAAAAATCCTCGGAACCGCTTATCGCCCGCCCGTAAAGTACGCATATCCAGTCGTGCGGGATGCCTACGTCGTGTGCCTCCTCGCTGAAGAAGTCGCGGAAGTTGTGCAGCCGCATCCGCTGTCCTTTGGGGATGTCTATCCTCGCCTTCTTCACCGTCCGCGTCACCACCTTGTTAAGGGCGTCGGCCGTCAGTTTCTTGCCGCTGCGGTCCACGAAGAGCCAAGGTGAGTGGTCCTTGCGAGTTTGCAGGTAAAGTTTTATCGCGTTCACGGCGTCACAGGTCAGGAATGGGCGCATGCGGACGTTGGTATTGAGGCGCCTGAAATACTTACCGCGAGGGGCCATGCAGACTGGATCGCGCGGCGACGCCCTCCGCGCGAGCCCCTGCTTGAACTGTTTGCGCGTGAATTCGCAGATATCTCCGCCGATGCCCGTCGACGCCGCCGTTAGCAAAATCGCCCGGTCCCGCACGTCCGAAACTTCGACCATCGTCTTCAGGTTCTCGCACGTCGGGATGTAATCGGTGTAGACCTTCTCACTCCTGCCGAACTCCTTTATCTCGTGCGCCGTGAAGTCGAGTTCGCCCCTCTTTCCGAACCTGAAGTTAAAGAAGGAGCGCGCTGCCACGACCGCCTTCTGTGCCGTCCCGGGGGATTTTATCGACTTGAAAAACTGGACGACCAACCGCTCGTACCGCTTGCGTTCGTATTCGTCCTCCCGCTTCAGATCAGCCTTCCGCTCTTTGACCAGCTGTTTCGGCGTCTTCCTGAGCCACTTGAGGAACCGGTTGAACTCGCGGGCGTAGGCCAACTGCACGCTCCGGCCGTATCCCGAGAGCCACGGGCCGACATCGGGGTCGCCGTAGAGGTACTGGTACTTGCTCTTTCTCGCTTTCTTCTTTCTCACGCTTTCTCCTCCATATTTCTTTATGGACGTAGGGGTATATAAAAGTGTCCCAACTAGACTTTCAAGAAAAGTTCCCAAATAGGACACTAGACATCCTAAATAGGACACTCTACACCAGGCGCCTTTTTGTTGATGGAGCGATGAGATTTTAAGGAGTCGCGCCTGAGGGGAGCTTGGGAGATTGATGATCCTCACCTTTGAACAGGAAAAAACCATCACTCGAGCATTGCTGCAGAAGCTCAGTGTAAGCGAGGAGCAGGCTGACGCCACTGCCGAGGTATTGGCTGAGGGCGACCTCCGCGGCTTTTCCTCCCACGGCCTACTTCGCCTACCCTACATTCTGCGAGCGCTCAAGCGTGGGACGATCGTCGCCAAGGCAAAGGTCGAAGTCGTGCGAGAAACCCCGGCGACTGCGCTCATTAACGGCGGTCACGGGCTGGGCCACTACATCGCGACGCGAGCGATGCGAACAGCAATCGAGAAGGCGAAAAAACAGGGCGTGGCTGCAGTCGGCGTTTACAACTCAAACCACTTCGGCATCGCAGGGTACTACGCCGAGCTAGCGATGCGTGAAGGGTTGATCGGCATCGTGACCACGACTACCGACGCGCTAGTTCACCCTTGGGGCGGCGTCGAACCCTTGCTTGGGACGAACGCTTTGGCTATTGGTATCCCCTCCAAGCCTCCAGTGTTGCTCGACATGGCGATGAGCGTAGCGGCGCGGGGTAAGCTCGTGAAAGCGATGAAGGAGGGCAAGTCCATTTCTGAAAGTTGGGCAATTGATTCAGAAGGACGACCGACGACCGATCCCAAGAAAGGCTTAGCGGGGGCACTCAGCCCATTTGGGGGAGTCAAGGGTTATGGACTGGCGTTCAT
>CAYFPZ010000088.1:0-4731 GCA_964345105.1 Hadarchaeota archaeon (SeqCode) | reverse complement strand
ATCACGATGACCCCAGGCACACTCAGCGTGGAGGTCAGTGAAGATGAACATTCCCTATACGTGCATTGGATCAATGTCGAGACGGTCGAACCCGAGCAAACCAACAAACAAATAGCTTGGCCCTTCGAGCGCTTCCTCAGGAGGATATTCAGATGATTCTCGAGGTGCTCATCATCATCTTCATTGCATGCATCATCTGTGCGGTCCGAGCCGCGCTGGGCCCCACCGCACCCGACCGGGTCGTCGCAATCGATGCCTTGATCGCGCTGATGGTCAGTGCCCTGGTACTGCTGGGCATTTACTACCGCTCGCCGATTTACCTCGACGTTGCCTTGGTTTACGCGTTCATCGCTTTCTTGGGAACGCTCGCAATTGCAAAATATCTTGAAGGAAGGGGGATCGAAACATGATCGAACTCGTGGCCTACGTCCTGCTCGGAATCGGTGCCGCTTGTGCTCTTATCGGGGCGATAGGAATCGTGCGCTTCCCCGACGTTTACAACCGAATCCACGCGAACACCGTCGTCGTGGTCGGTGGGGTGATTGTAACTCTTATAGGCGTGAGTGTGTTCGAGGGGCTCAGCTCGTACACCCTAAAAGTGCTTATCATCGCCCTATTTCTCTTTCTTACCAACCCAGTGGGCTCCCATGCGATAGCTCGGGCCGCCCATAAGTCAGGCGTCAAGCTCTGGCGCCGCAGTGTGGTTGACAAGCTCGAGGAGGAAAAACCGTGAGTCTTGAGTTACTTATTCAAAATGCCCTGCTCGTATTCCTGTTCGTGCTTTGCCTAATCGCAATCGAACTCAAGGACCTGCTTTATTCAGTAATCGTGCTAGCAGGAGCAAGCATCACCCTTGCGGTTGTCTTCTTTATGCTTCAGGCCCCGGACATCGCAATCACCCAAGCGGCCGTGGGGGCGGGAGTGGCGACCGTACTCTTCGTCATCGCGATAAGCCGCACAAGGAGGCAAGAGTGAGATGCGACGGGTGCTGGCATTCGGGATGGCTGCGGCGATTGGCGTGCTGTTGATTACCACTGTCAGCTTGACCATGTTGCCGTTCGGCTCCTTCCCCGACCGCCAAATAGGGGAAGATCTCGAGAATAGCATCGGCCAGCGGATTTTAGAGGATGCCCCCCAGCAGACGGGTGCGGCAAATGTGGTGACGAGCGTCGTGTGGGGTTATCGAGGCTATGACACCCTGGGGGAGGCAACTGTACTCTTCACGGCTGTGGTGGGTGTGGTGATGGTGTTCAGAGCATTGGGGAGGCGAGAGTAATGGCGGGAATGACGGTGATCGTTCGAACCATCGCAAGGCTCCTCTTCCCGTTCACTTTTCTCTTCGGCGCCTACATCGTGCTGCACGGCCACCTGACTCCCGGAGGGGGGTTCCCGGGAGGTGTGATCATCGCCGCCTCGGTGGTGATGCTACTCCTAGCCTATGGCATTGAACGGGCACAGAAAAGGATGGGCCTCCTGCAAGCCGAGGTGCTTGAAAGCATCGGTGGAATAGCGATAGTCGTCCTCGGGTTGTTCGGCCTCCTACTCGGTGCCTTCTTCCTCCAAAACGTATTCCCGCTCGGAGATCTCGGGCAGCTATTTAGTGCTGGCAACCTGCCCCTGCTCTACTTGGGTGTTGGGATAAAAGTCACGGCAGGCATCATCCTGATTTTCTACGCGATGTTGTTCGCTTTCAGGGAGGAGAAAGAATGAATAAAAACTTGGAGTTTACAGGGGTGTAAAGTTGGACCTCAATTATATCATTGCTATGTTGCTCGTGGCGCTTGGGCTCTACTGTTTGTTGCTCAAGCGAAACCTGATCAAACTCATCATCGGCCTCGCCGTGCTGACCGATGGTATCCACCTCTTCCTGATAAGTCTTGGATATCGCTTAGGAGGCACGGCTCCAATCGTTAGCGGGGAGATGTTCTCGGACCTCCCTGGATTTGCCGCCCACGCCGTCGATCCTGTCCCTCAGGCACTCGTGCTAACCTCAATCGTCATCAACATCTGCATCCTCGCGCTGGCTCTCTCGCTAGCCATCTACGCCTATCGCCACTATGGCACGCTTGACCCATCGAAAATCAGGAGGTTGAAGGAATGATCCCCCACGCTCCAATTTTAGCCATCATGCTCCCGCTGTTCGCGGCGTTCCTGACGCCAGTGGTTGGAATTTTAGCCCGCCGGCGAGGCATCAAGCGCGCTCGGGAGTGGTTTGCGATCGCTGCGGTGCTTGCGGAGTTTGTAATAGTTGCGAGCATGGTGCCAGCGGTGGGGGGCGGCCAAGTGCTCGTCTATCAGCTAGGGGGATGGCAGCCTCCATGGGGAATCAATCTCGCCATCGACGGGCTGAACCTGTTAGTCGCGCTCATCGTTACTGGCATCAGCGCACTGGTCGCGATTTACTCCTTTGTTTACATGGAGCGCGACACAGGGCTAGACCAGTATTACACCCTTTTCTTGCTTATTCTGGCTGGTATGATGGGCGTCGCTCTCACTGGAGACATCTTCAACCTCTACGTGTTCTTCGAGATCATGTGCATTGCCTCCTACGCCCTCGTGGCGTTCAGGCGAAATTGGCAATCGATCGAGGCAAGCATCAAGTACATGATCGTCAGCTCCCTAGGCACCTCTTTCATCCTGCTTGGCGTGGCGTTGCTCTTCGGGCAAATGGGTAGCCTCAACATAGGTGACCTGATGCAAAAGTTTGGAGGGGTAGTCCCATCAACCCTGATTGTGCCGCTAGGTCTCTTCATGACTGGCTTCGGCATCAAGATCGCGATGGTTCCCCTGCACATGTGGCAACCAGATGCATATCAAGCAGCTCCATCGGCCGTCGCAGCTCTTTTCTCGGGGGCCACAGCTACCGTTGGGATTTACGCGATGGTGCGAGTGGTCTACATGCTTTTCGGGATTCTTGGAGTGGGGATGATACTCGCGGGCCTCGGACTCGTCTCGATGGTGCTTGGAGCTTTCATGGCTCTTGCCCAACGAGACTTAAAGCGTTTGCTCGCATACTCGGGTATCTCGCAGCTCGGCTACATCCTGCTCGGCATAGGTTTGGGCACGACGCTGGGGATCCAAGGTGGGCTCTTCCACCTATTCAACAACGCCATCTACAAGACGATGCTCTTCATGATTGCTGGGACGATCATCTACCGAGTGGGAACCTCTAACATGGACAAGCTTGGGGGGCTCTGGAACAACATGCCCGTGACCGCGATGGCCTTCATGATAGGTGCGCTTGCAATCTCAGGGGTGCCGCCTATGAACGGCTTCGCAAGTAAGTGGACGATCTACGTGGCAGGCATCGAAAACGGGCAGTACGTGTTCACCATCATCGCCCTCGTTGTAAGCGCTCTAACGCTCGCCTACTTCTTGAAGGCATTCAACTCGATCTTCTTAGGCCAGCGGCCAAGACACTTAAAAAATGTAAAGGAAACTCCCATCTCGATGCTCATTCCAATCTTGCTGCTTGCGGCGCTCTGCTTGGTATTCGGCGTGCTTCCAAATCTAGGGATAGAATTGGTGCGCCCCGCGCAGGAAGCCGTGATGAACTCTGGTGGTTACATAAGCGCGGTGTTGGGTGGTGTCTAATGGAACTTGCACTTCACACTTCCAAATCACTCGAAATTGGTGAGAAGATGAATAAAATCTTCGGACATCTTTACAAAGAAGTGATAAAGCCGGGACTTTGCACTGGCTGCGGGGCATGTGTCGCGTCATGCCAATTTAATGCTTTGAATCTCGCTAGCCGCGAACCTAAGCTCGTTGGAAAATGCGAAAGTTGTAACTTATGCTATTACGAATGCCCCCAAACAGGTGACTCTGATAAGCTTGTGGAGTATGTATTTGGCCAAGCAACTCCCGACCCAGACATCGGAGTGTATGGGAAAGCCTTATCCGTAAAAATGAATGACCCAAAAATTCGGAAGAAATGCCAAGATGGAGGTGCTGTGACTTCGATGCTCACTTGGCTCTTAAAAAAGAATTTTATCGATGGGGCAGTGTTGACAGGATTTGATGGTGAATCTTGGAAGCCGGAGCCGAAAGTGGCGCTAACGCAGGACGAGATAACCCAGTGTGCGGGAACAAAATATACTTCAAATCCTATCCTCTTAGGGCTGAGGGACGCTGCAGATCTTTACTTGAAGGAGAGAGTAGCAATCGTGGGTACTCCCTGTCAGATCAATGCCGTACGAAGGATGCAGTTCGGTGATAGAGCTTTTCATCATCTAGCGGATTCCGTGAAGTTGGTAATCGGGTTGTTCTGCATGGAATCATTCAATTATGAAAAGCTCAAAAAGTTCGTAGCACGAAAACTAAAAACTCCTTTAGAGAACGTCTCTAAGTTTGACATCAAAAAGGGGAATTTTGTCGTTTATACCAAAAAAGGGTCGGAGCGGGAAGTTAAGGTAAAAGCCCTAAAGAATTGCGTTAATATATCCTGTTCGGTTTGTTTGGATTTCTCCTGTGAGCTGGCAGACATATCCGTCGGTGCTGTAGGATCTCCCCTAGGTCGCTCCACGGTATTAGTGCGCACTAAAGTCGGAGCGGAGGCTTTTAAAGTAGCCAGAAATAATCCAAAGCTCAGTGTAAAATCGCTCAAATCGGTTAAACCCGGAATTGGACTCGTCAAACGGCTCTCAAGAAGAAAGAAAAATACAGCTAAAAAATTGTTGAAGCGCCGGGAAAAATATGGGAAGCCAATACCTCATTGGATGAAAGAGAAAA
>CAYFPZ010000087.1:0-18610 GCA_964345105.1 Hadarchaeota archaeon (SeqCode) | reverse complement strand
CCCTAAAGCCAGAGGTTAGCGCGGGGCCAGTGCCGACCATGTTGCTCATCCTCGCCGCCTCGGTAGCTGCGGGTCTAGTTGGATCGTTAGTGATTTCTTATACACAAGCCTTTTAAAGGAGAAATTTTAAAAAGAAAGAAGATACACGAAAGGTGCATGAATGCGCACTACTGTGAGTATAATTAAAGCTGATATAGGCTCTGTGGCTGGCCATCATATAGTTCATCCTAAACAAATCGACGCTGCTAAACAACACCTAGAAAAAGCCCGTAAAGAGGGCTTGATCAAAGACCATTATGTTTTCCACTGCGGCGACGACTTGGAGCTATTAATGACCCATGAAAACGGGGAAAACAACTCGAAGATACATGAGCTTGCTTGGAACACGTTTACAGAAATAAGTAAAACCGTCTCTAAGCCGCTAAAGCTTTACGCGGCTGGACAAGATTTGCTGGGTGAAGCCTTTTCGGGCAATGTGAAGGGCATGGGACCGGGTGTTGCTGAAATGGAGTTCGAAGAAAGAAAGAGCGACCCCATAGTAGTTTTTGCTGCTGACAAGACAGAACCCGGCGCATGGAACCTTCCGCTATTCAAGATATTCGCGGATCCTTTTAGCACCGCAGGCTTGGTAATCGATCCGTCCATGCATGGTGGCTTCACATTCAGGGTAATGGACATCATGGAAAACAAGACCGTAGACTTAGTGTGTCCGGCGGAGATGTACGACTTGATTGCCCTGCTAGGTACTCCGGGACGCTACGTGATTGAAAGGATATATCGCACATCGGACAAACTGTTGGCGTCTGTGGCGAGCACCTCTAGGTTGAGCCTCATCGCCGGGCGGTACGTTGGAAAGGACGACCCAGTCTGCATTGTAAGAGGACAACACGGCCTGCCGTCCGTAGGCGAAATATTAGCGCCTTTCGGCATGCCTCACCTTGTAGCTGGCTGGATGAGGGGGAGCCATCATGGGCCTTTGATGCCAGTTAGTCTGGAAAATGCAAAATGCACCTTTTTCGATGGACCTCCGAGGGTTGTTGCCTTAGGTTTCCAAGTCTCAGACGGGCAAATAGTGGGGGTAAGCGGGAATGAACCAGCAGACCTCTTTGACGACCCAGCGTTCGATAAGGCTAGGGCTACAGCGAATGAACTGGCCGATTATCTAAGACGCCAAGGAGAATTCATGCCAGCTAGGCTTGGCCCGGATGAGATGGAGTACACAACGCTGCCGCAAGTGCTAGACCATCTAAAAGATCGTCTAAAGCCAATCGCTTGAATGTATCTTTTTCTTTTAGCTGAAAAAATACATCACACTTGCACTGCTTAACTTTTTTGGGGTAAGTATTTTTCAACAAGCTTTTCCCAATTGATTCTAAACATTGCGATGACGACTAAGGCAAGCAAAATTGTCGTTATCACGGCAATTATCATTTCCCCTTCCGCAAACACTGCTCCCGTCGCGACCCCTACGTGAGTGATAATCAAAGACATGAGGAACTTCCCCAACACACATGGGATAAATACTTTCCAGAGGTTGTAGCGCATCAGGCCAAGCGGGATGAAGAGGAGATCATCTGGAAGAGGAGTCAAGGCGAAGATGAAAACTGCTGGCATTCCAAAACGATTGAAAATCTTTAACATAGCATTAAAACGGCGGTCGTGCTTTTTATTCACGACCCGTCTGCCAGCATAGCCCAGTCCATAGCCCACGAGCTCGCCCACCGCCGCCCCAAGCCCAGCAACAATGGCGAGCAGGAGGGGGTTAAAACCGAATTGTGGTGCACTGATGGTTAACAAAATTATGGTGTATGGGATTGGAATTATAACAGATGTAGCACCGATGAAGCTGAGCAGAAAAACACCTAGATAGCCTAACTTGCCCAGATTACTGAGCATCGCGTAAAGTTCCTCGCGGGCAAAATATGCCGCCGCTAGTGCAATAATCACGATGAATAAAAGAGCTAATAACAAAGCCCTTCGCTTTGTAAATTTCTTCATTCGAATCACGCCATCAGTACTCGCAAATAAACCTGCAGTTAATCTCCTCCCAGCGACTACCTCACCGCTGATAACCAACCATGATTAAGAACTCTCTCATGCGCCTGCTCAACCCTCCGCATAGGAACATGCCTGTCATTTGGTCACCTGATGTGGTTTTTACCCTCGCTCGCAAATACCTAACTTGTGGGGAATAAATGCCTAGGGCAAAACAACTGCCTGATGTCTCCAATCAAGGTGATTAAATGCGAATAGGCTTTTTCACCGATACCTTCCTGCCCCAACGAAATGGGGTAGTTACCTCAATCCTGAGCTTCGGTTCGGAACTCGTCAAAAAAGGGCATGAAGTTTTCGTCTTTTGTCCTCAATCAAACTTGAAGGAGCATCTTGGAATGGTAGTGCGTTCGTACCCATCCGTAACTTTTAGACCATATCCCGAGTTCAAGATTGCAGTTCCCCGAAGCAGCGGAAGTCTCCCAAAACTCGATATCGTCCACACCCACGGTCCATTCTCGCTTGGCGTTTTCGGACTGAGAGTTGCGAAAAAGCAGGACGTACCTCCCGTATCCACCTTTCATACAATGCTCCCTGAATACGTTCGATACCTCTCTAGATTTGGGCGTATGATCCTCAGGAGAATCACTTGGGGGTACTGCAGATTTTACTACAATCGATGCCACAAAATCATCGCCCCCAGCAACGCGTTGAAGAAGATTTTACTACAACACCAAATCAATAAATCAATTGCCGTTGTGCCTACCGGTATCAACCTTGACTTCTTTAAACCAATCGAAAAGAAAAAAGCTAAGAAAAAACTTGGAATCGATGCTGAGCAAGTTTTCCTAGTGCTCGGTAGGCTTGGATTTGAGAAAAACATCGACCTCGTGCTTCAAGCGTTCAAAAATGTTAATGCGAAATTGATCATCGCTGGCAAAGGACCAGCTGAACAAAAACTCAAAAATATTAGTAAGAAGCTTGGTCTCCAGAAAAAGGTTTCCTTTGAGGGATATGTCTCCGAAAAATTGAAACCACTTTACTACTCGGCAGCGGATGCTTTTGTAATAGCATCAACGAGCGAAACCCAAGCGGTAGTAGTGGCCGAGGCCATGGCCTGCGGCACTCCAGTGGTTGGTGCAAATTCGCTCGCAATCCCTGAAATCGTGACCGATGGAAAAAACGGTTTTCTTTTTGAGCCGGGGGACATCGAAAAACTCTCGGAAATTCTGCAATCTTATAGGGCCTCTAAAAAAATGGAAACCCACGCTTTAAAAACAGGAAAAAAATTTTCAGTAGAAAAATGTACTGATAAACTGGAAAAATTTTATAAAAGTCTTTTGTAAACTTTGAGCTTATCATTTTTCTCGACGCTTTCTAAAATACAACCCCTATGGTTTCTATCTAAATGAACGATATACTCGCATCTCCCTACCGATAAAATACCGAAGTGTTATGCTTGACCAATCCAATATAAGCTTGAATAACCCTAGCTGCTTTAGCCTTCTTCCTGAAGTACGCACAACAACATTTCTGAGAAATGCTATTTTTCCTTTCTTAGAAATTTTCTTGCATAGTTCTAAATCTTCCGATGCAGCCATATTTATATCAAATCCGCCAACTTCGAGGAACGGCCTTCGCTTATATGCCACACAAGTTCCTGCAAGCCTAGGTCTCCCAAACACGAAAGACAACATTACGAGGAGATTAAAGAAATAGAATACGGTCTCTTCGAATTGATTTATGCCCTGAGGCACTATGAGTCCTCCCGCCCCAACAATATTGGGATTGCTGAAATTTTTGATGACCTCGTCTATGAATTGCCGTGTTATTTTGGTATCAGCGTCGAGAAAAACAAGGATATCTCCCTCTGACATTTTGGCGCCCGTATTTCTCGCGAAGCCAACATTACCGTGATTCATATAAACCTTTGCATACTCCCTTGCTATTTTAACTGTATTATCTCTAGAGCCTCCATCAACGACAATAATCTCTGCTTCTGGGACAACTTTGCGCACGTTTTTCAGGGTTGAGGCGATAAGCTTCCCTTCGTTCAATGCTGGAACTATTATACTTATTTTCGGCTTCTTTGGAATTGGATACATGCAGGTCACCATTAGTTAGGTAAACTAATTTATGAATATCGCATTTTTCACTTTCCCCCAAGATAATTCTTGTAACTTCGTTCAACTTTTCCTGCTATAACGTCAAAATTAAAAACATTTTCGCTTCTCTCTCTCGCTTTCCTCGACAACTTTTTTCTAAGTTTTTCGTCATCGATCAACTTATTAACCGCCTCTGCTATTTGCTCGGGGCTGCGCGGTTCGACAAGCAAGCCACAATCAGAAACTACCTCGGGGATACCGCCGACTTTTGTGGAGACGATTGGATTTTCACACGCCATCGCCTCGAGCAAAACTATCCCAAACGGCTCCCATAAGGAAGGCAAAATGAAGAAATCGCTCGCGGAATAATACTCTATCAATTTTCTTAAGGGAATAGTCTGAGTCACGAAAATAACCCTTTTTTCGACCCCGGATTTATTTGCTAACGATTTCAACCTCTCTAGTTCGGGCCCCCTGCCTATTATCACAGCCTTAAAATCGCGTTTGATTTCCTTTACGGCCTTTATTAAGTACTCGGCTCCCTTCTGGGGGACAAGCCTACAAACGGTTGCGGAGAGGAACTCGCAGCCGAACTCGTCCTTTAAATCTGTTTTAATTTTCTTGAATTTTTTTGTGTCGACTCCGTTGAAAATTATCTCTGCCCGCTCGCGGGGGTAATCTTTTGGAACTGTAACCTCTAAAGTCCATTTACTGTTCGCGATAATTTTATCTGCCCGCCTCATCACCTGATTACCTACCAAATCGTCTAAAATTTGCCCTGCTCTATCAATCTCCTTGCTTATCCCCACTGTGCGAGCATTGTGCAATGTGAGGAAAAGCGGCCTGCTCAAAAATTTTTTCCATATGACTGTCGATGAGAAGCTTAGGAAAAATCGGTTGTGCAAGTGGATAATATCAGGCTTTTCTTTTTTACACACTTTGAAAAAATGATGGGGGAAAAAGAATGGGATAGAGTATGGGGGCGGAAGGAAAGCTGGGAGTTTTCTAAGGATAAGGCTCCCAATTCTATATACTTTTGTTCCCACCACCACTTCCTCTTTCTTCGTCCGGGGCAACCTAGAGGTGATGACACTCACAGAATTCTTCTTGGATAAACGCTTACATAACTCAAATATGTAATTCTCCGTGCCACCTGGGTAAGGGGAGAAAAAGGGGTTTACGTGCAGAATTCTCATTTGAGCCTCCAGAAATCTTTGGGGGGCTATATTTAAAACGTTCTAACAAAATCTCGATTAGGCAATCCATGAGGGTAAACTTAAAAAAATGGATTCGGGCAAACTGGGCATACGTAGCTACTTGGATCTTGATGGGCCTCATCGTACTAGGATTAGTCATCTACGAGCTGGGAATCTACACGCTTGTTATAATTATACCATTTCTTTCTTTATTCATCATCGCCGTGTTTAGAATGGCGCAGGAGCTGAGAAAATGATGATTGCCCACGCGACTATCCCGCTTATCATTTACGGACTATTTCCTAATCAAATAAGTCTAATCGCACTACTTCTTGGTAGCGGGGCACCTAATTTTGATGTTCTCCCGACCTTGCTTAGGAAAAAAACGCCTAAAAACGCCTTGACTGAATTCCACGCCGCAAGCTTCCTCCACACCCCGTTTTTTTACGTAATACTACTCCCGTTTGTGTACCTCTTACTCGATTATTTCGCGGTCGCTAGTAGCTTAACCATCGCAATATCATTTTCGATAGGAGGCATCTTGCACATCCTGATGGAGTGCTTCGACGAGAAGGGTAGGCTGTTACTTTACCCTTTCAGCAAAAAGTTTTATGGTATCCCTGTATTCCCATACGATTTCTGGACTTACCTGACAAGCAAAAAAACATTGGCCATTGAGGGATTGTTCTTCGTTATAGCGTGCACCGTGCTAGCTTTACGCTGGGCAGGATTATACGCGGGTTTCTAAAAGATTACTTCTCACGAGAAGTTGCATTCTACTTTTAATTTAACTCAAAAATTCCACGCATAATTATTTTGCCCAAACTCGAATACCCAAGTAGGATAGCGCGCCCGCTCCGACCGCTGTGCCGAAAACAAACGAAATCGCTCGCTCGATGGCCCATGCGGCGGCTGCAACTGGATAAAGCTGCGGCGGCATGAATTTCATGAAAATTAGAATCATAGCTACATCCACCGTACCGATTCCGGCGGGTAGGAGAGGAATCAAGCCTGCCATCCACGGTAAAGTCGTGGCTAACACTAACATCGCCAAGGGGGGAGTATACCCATACTCAAGCGCTTTGAAAATTAAAAACAATCTTGTAATCCCAAATATCCATAAAATCGCTGAAAATGTTACAACGTAAAATGCTACCTTCCGACTGCTTATAATGCCCTCGGCCTCGGTGTAGAACTTTTTGATTCCTCTAGTAATCCTTTTCTTATTTGCGGGCCTGCGGAAAAACCCCATTATACGCGCTACAAACCCACCAATGCGTGCCGCTGCCATCTTTCCGCGTAGAACGTGCCAAAAAAGCAAACTCCAGCCGATAATGATAGCGGCCCAAACAATCATAATAACCAATGCTGACCAAATGGGCGTCCATTCAATAGATAGTAATAATCCAATCATCACAAATGAAAGGAAAACTGGAAAATCCAATATAAACTCGCCTAAAATCGTGGCAAAGCCGGATGAGTATGAAATTCGCTGAGTTTTATTCAGCAAATATGCCCGCGCGACTGGGTCACCACCAGAATATGTAAATGGCGTAACGTTGTTGATGAAAATCCCACCTAAAATCACCACGTAAAGGTTGCGCAGGCCGACCTGATGTCCAACCCTTGAAAGTGTCACATTCCAGCGACTCGCCCAAAAGGCTACACCAAAGAGGTAAACACCAAAAGCTAAAATCACTAGTATTGGGTTGGCTCTGCCCAAGGCCTGAAACATCGCGTAGAGATCCTCACGTGCAAAAAGTACTGCTGCTATCGCGACTATCACGACAACGAAAATAGCGAGGAGTAGATTCCTCCGTTTGGCGAATCTCTTGGTTCTAGCCAATGCAAACCTCCAGTCCCATCATATCACAAAACGGTTTAAGTATTCCTAAATCGACTTAATTAAGGCGATCCGCGTGCCGAAAGACATAATCGATCCCAAACTGCTAAAAATCCTAGCGTGCCCAGTCTGCAAGCGCGATGTTGAACTCAAAGGTAACGAGCTGGTTTGTGTTAGTTGTAAGAGACGCTACCCTATCGTGGACGGGATCCCTCATCTTCTCCCCGATGAATTACGGTGATGCTACCTCTATCACTACTCTCACGCTCATTAGGGATTGCAACTTACTCACGAAACTCCTAGAAAGACCCGCTGCTGCTTTGTCTGCTCTAATCGCGAGCGTACGACCACAAATGAACTTGCTTTTTCTGACCACCAAATCGGTCGGATGTTCTAGAGTTAATGAAGGATGCCCAAAAGCGTGAACTTTCTCCACGCTACCACCAGCTTCAATTGTGACAGTAACTGCCGCGCCCGACCTAACGGCTTTTTTAAAATCATCGCTGAACTCGGCAGCCCCCTTGCTCGCTGCAACCGCGATTATGCAATCTCCCCTAGGACCAACTTCATCATCCTTCGTGATCATCAATGTTGTTGAGTGCCTCGCAGTGATCCGTGGATGCCCCTTAGCCGTGATGACCTCAACGATTTTTCCCATGTTCTCCCTCACCCCCTTAAGCTTGAAGGAAGATAATTTATTTTGGTTGTATGCACGAGCGGGAGCGCGAGGAGTTGGTCGAGCGCCTCGTCCGATGGGGCTACTTGAGCAAACGAGATATCATCGACGCTTTCAAAAAAGTACCACGCCATGAATTTATCCCTGAAAACATCCGGGACTATGCCTATGCCGACCAGCCGCTCTCGATAGGCCACGGGCAGACAATCTCCGCCCCCAGCATGATCGCCATCATGTTGGAATCGCTCGACCTCAAGGTAGGGCAGAAGGTGCTAGAAGTGGGCACCGGCTCTGGGTACAACGCTGCCCTCATCGCCGAGATTGTCGGACAAAAGGGGAAAATATTCTCAATAGAGCGGATTGACGAGCTAGCTGAGTTCGGGCGTGCGAACCTTGAGCGAACTGGATATGGCTGGGTCCATGTCGTCGTTGGGGATGGGACATGCGGCTATGAAAAAGAGGCCCCTTGGAACCGCATACTCGTAACTGCTTGTACCCCAAAGCTACCGGAACCTCTCCTCAAGCAGTTGAAGGTCAAAGGGAAGCTTGGCGCACCAGTTGGCCAACACTACATGTTCCAGACTTGGATGGTTGCAGAGAAGCGCGGCAAGGAGAAGCTCAAAATTGAGGAGCGAGGAGGATGCTCCTTTGTGCCGCTGGTTGGAAAGTATGGGTGGAAGGCTGGGGATTAACCAAACCATTTCTCGAGCGAAACTTGTTCCTGCTCACGCTGTCCTTTGAGCAATCGATCGATACCGGTCTGAACTCTTGATTCAGAAAAATCGTGCCCCCCGCACAAGAACTCTTTAATTCCCTCTGGGTCTGGGTCGCCCCATTTCAACTCATATTTAGCTGTGACGTTCGGCTTCAAGAAAATATCTCTCACCTCGAGTGGGTCAACTTCAAATTTTCCCCCAAGTTCGGTCGTCATAAGTTGCTTGATGGAACCGTGTTCGCGAACGAGCTCAAGTGCCTTCTTTGGCCCTATCCCTTTTATCCCCGCGTTGTAATCGGTCCCAACCAAGATGCCAATGTCCACGAGCTGTTCTTGAGTTAACCTGAGTTCCTTCAGGAGGGGTTGGAGTTCGATCACCTCTGGAAATACCTCAATGTAGGCATCCTTTCCAGGTAACTTCCGCCTGCCAGTGATGGCCAAGTTACGTACGAGTATTGGGGCTCCAAATAGCAGGCTGTCGAAATCTTGGCTCGCAGCAGCCCAAACATCCCCCCGCTGGACGAGGTGTGCCGCTTGAGCCTCACCCTCCCCCGGCGCCTGAACCCATGGAAGCCCCATGTAGCCTAAAAGTGTCTGCGATTGTTCAATCATCCGCTCGTCCAACCTTCCCGCACGCTGTGCAAACTTTTTGGCCTCTTTAATTCTGCCCTCCTTAAGCGCGGCTGCCCACTCCTCGGCAGCTTCCTTCCTCACCGCGCGACGCTGCTTGACGGTGCGCAGCTTAAGTTTAGGCGGTTCCCCATCGAACACATACACCGGCTTAATACCCGCCTCAATTAAGTTCGCAGTTCGATAGAAAAGGCCAGATAGATGGGAAGTTATTCTCCCTTTAGAGTCTTTGAGAAGCTCCCCGTCACGCTGCCGGATTATAGAGAGAAACTGATAAAGCGAGTTCATAGCGTCAATCGCAATTAATTTTCCGCGAAGTCGCTCGAACCCGACTTTTTGCTTGAGCACGATGTCGCCAATCTGGACGCCCACCTCGACACCAATAGTAAATCATCTTAAATACACTTAAACTTCTAAGAATTGATAAAAACTAGTTGAACGATTATTTTCGTTGCTTACGCGGATTCGCCAGGCAGTCGCCGCACAATGGTTATCGGGATCGCTTCCTTCTCGAACTCTAATAGAGCAATGTCGATGGGATTGCCCACGCCCTCAGGCACCTCGATGAGCACAGGTGCGCCCATTGATATTTGGAGAGCTCTGGCCCCCACGATGCGGGCCTTCTCAAAGCGGGTGTATTTTTTTGGGAAAATGGACGAGCCCCCATCACATCGGCGGCATACCGCCCATCCCCATACCAGGTGGGGGTCCTGGTGCCCTCTCCTCTTTCTCAAGTTTTCCAGCAGCAATAACGTCATCAATCCGCATGATCATCTCGGTCACTTCGCTTGCGGATTTAATTGCTTGGGTCTTGATGCGAAGGGGTTCGACGATGCCTAATTTAAGAGTGTTCGTCACTTTTCCACTTAATACATCAATTCCGATATCTTTGCCATCCTTTTTCTCGTGAGCCGCGCGCATCTGCACCAAGATATCTATTGGATCCAATCCAGCATTTTCCGCCAAGGTCCACGGGATAACCTCGATCGCGTCGGCAAACGCATTAATTGCAAGTGCCTCGCGTCCACTCACCGTACCAGCGTATTCTCGCAGTCCCTTCGCGGCCTCTATCTCCGGGGCGCCCCCGCCTGCTACTATCTTGCCGTCCTCTATCGCGACCGAAACCACCGAAACAGCATCGTGCACTGCACGCTCGGCCTCATCGACCACATGCTCGGTACCACCGCGCACGAGCAGACTTACAGCTTTCGGGTCTTTGCAACCCTCGATAAATATCATTTCTTCGCCCGCTATCTTACGTTCCTCCACCTGTGCCGCGAACCCGAGATCTTTCGCCGTGAGATCCTTGATATTCGTAACGATTTTTCCACCGGTAGCACGCGCAAGCTTTTCTATATCTGACTCCTTGACTCTTCTCACCGCCATGATTCCCACTTTCGCTAAGTAGTGCTGGGCGAGATCATCTATGCCCTTTTGACAAAGCACGACGTTCGCTCCTGTTTTCTTCACCAGATCCACCATCTCTTGAAGCATGTGCCGCTCTTCATCGAGGAAGCTCCGGAGTTGCTCAGGATCGGTTATGTTTATCTTAGCACTAGTTTCTGTTTCTTTAACCTCCAAGGCCAGATTGAGGAGGGCTATCTTCGCTTTCTCGACACGCTTCGGCATGCCCGGGTGAACAACCTCCTTGTCGAGCACCAGGCCTTGAATTAGTTGGGAATCGGCTGAACCTCCCCCGCTCTTCTTCTCTATCTTGATGTTATCGATATCAGCCTCAAGCTTGCCATCGAATTCCTCCACTATCTGCTTAACCGCTTTAACGCAGAGTTCAGCAAGCTTTTCCCCTCGTGCCTCAGCCCCCTTGCCGCTCATCGCGGTAATGGCGATCTCTCCCAATATTTTGTCTTCTCCTCTTGAAACACCAACCGATATTTTATCCAAAATTTCATTTGCCTTCTCGGCTGCTTTTCGGTACCCAGATGCGATGACCGTGGCGTGGATGTCTTGATCAAGTAACTCCTCAGCCTTTTTCAAAAGCTCTCCCGCAAGTACCACGGCCGTAGTTGTGCCATCACCCACCTCATCCTCTTGCGCCTTCGAAATCTCCACCATCATTTTCGCCGCTGGATGTTCAACGTCCATCTCCTCCAGAATGGTCACGCCATCGTTGGTTATAGTAACGTCGCCCAAACTGTCGACAAGCATCTTGTCCATCCCGCGCGGTCCCAAAGTGGTGCGTACTGCCTGAGCGATCACCCGTGCAGCCATAATGTTCATACGCTGGGCATCCCGCCCTAGGTAGCGCTGAACTTTCTCAGGCAAAATCAGTATTTGTTGTCCTCCTAACTGGCTTGCCATAAAATCCCTCCTCTAAATCTATCTACTAGATGATTTTCTACCTTATTCAAACGATTTACCCGTATTAAAGCTTTACTTTGAGCCCTTTTTGCTCAGCGGGACCCCAAGCTTCCGCTCAACTTCCGGGCGATGGATGCTGTTATATGTGCAAAATGGCATTATGCGGCCATCCGGTATCACGTAATGAATCACACACCGCTCCACCCTATCTAAATCGAAATTGTATGGATCTTGGAAGTGCATGCATCCTATCATCAACGCTCGCTCGTGGAACTCCGCCAGTGCGTCATAGCTGGCGGTGCTCAGAACTTTAAGCAGGATTTTCGGAAGGTTGAAACCCTTTGGCGCCTTAGAAATGTCAATGGTGCTGGGCACTTCTCCAACCATCTTTGCTAATACTCTAGCTTTAACCGCAAAACCTCCTTTCTTCAGCTCCGCTGCATATTTATCGAGGAGCCCAAAGAGCTTTTCCACATCCACGAACCGCGTCACTGGGATTATGTTCCCATTTTCGACAAAAACATAAGTCGCGGCACCGCAGTGCTCATGACAAGTGAATTTCACGAACTCCTTACTCAAGTACGTACTGACGAAACGTGAAATCGGCACGACGCAGGGGACGGGATAAAAGTCAGATGTCTTGATTTGCCCATTCGTCTGTTGCTCAACTGCCTTCATGAAATCAGGAATAGTTATGCGCCATCGCTTGCGCTCCTTCTGCGAAATCCTACCAGCGAAAGACACAGGCTGCACGTTCACGCATCGCACGACATCTTTGTTTTTCGCGGCGAAGCGAATGATGTCTCCTAATTGGTCGTCGTTAACCCCCTTGACAAGCGTAACCACTAACACTACGCTCGTAAGACCGGCCTTACGACAGTTCTCGATCGCCTTGAACTTCAGGCTGAGAATGTCCGCACCTCTAGCCTTGATTGTTGCCTCGGGAGTCATTCCATCGAACTGCAGGTAGATGGTGCTAACTCCCGCCTCACGCAGCCGCTTTATGAAATCTATATCTTGGGCGAGGCGTATACCGTTGGTGTTCACCTCGATGTGCCAGAAACCTGCTTCCTTCGCCGCGCGGACGATGTCGGGCAGGTCATCCCGAATTGTAGGCTCTCCTCCTGAGAACTGAATTGCTGGAGGGGACGCTGGCTTGTTGGCGCGCAGATTTCTCAGCATCTCTTTTATTTGCTCAAATGTCGGCTCGTAGACGTAACCAGCTACAGCTGCATTTGCGAAGCATATCGGGCATCGCAAGTTGCAACGATTGGTGATATCGATAATGCTGAGAACCGTGTGGGATTTATGGTTAGGACATACACCACAATCGAACGGGCACCCCTGCTGCTCCTCCGTGCGCGGATTTTCCATACCATCGCCAACCTCCGCGAACTTTTCAAACCTCTTGTAAATCTTAACATCAGAGAAGTAAACGTCCTCGAATTTGCCGTGTTTGGGACACTCCTTCTTTATCAGCGCCTTGCCGCCCTCCTCGACTACTTCCGCTTTGACGAGCTCCATACATTCGGGGCAAAGGCTCTTCGTCTTTTTAAGCAATTTTCCATTCATTCAATCGTTTACCAATTGAAAGGTGAGATATTTAAACCATCGACATAAGTCTTAGCGACACAGGTCCCCTGCGGGAGAGGTAGTGAAAAGTTGTGTAAAGAGATACTTGACCTAATCGCTTGGGCGCTTTGGTTCATCTTGCCCGCCTATGTGGCGAATGCTGCGCCGGTAGTGCTGGGCGAGGGCAAGCCAATCGATGGTGGCAAAAAATTTATCGATGGCCGCTCAATTTTCGGCGCTGGTAAAACATGGGTTGGGCTCGTTGCTGGCATCACGATCGGCACCCTAGTTGGGCTAATTCAAGGTCTTATTGCCGAAGATTTCTCACACTATCTTTTACTCGGCTTCCTGCTCGCCCTAGGCGCACTATTCGGCGATCTGCTGGGGAGTTTCATCAAGCGTAGAATCGGCATCAAGCGTGGCGATGCCGCACCCGGTCTGGATCAACTCGGCTTTGTGCTCGTCGCCTTGCTCCTAGCAAGTCTGGTGACCCTACCGAGCTGGGAGGTAATCTTGACAATACTCATCATAACCCCACCAATCCATCTAGCAACAAATTTCGTGGGATATAAGCTCGGATTTAAAAGCAGGCCCTACTAGCGCTGCTGGAACCTCTTCAAACACTAGGGAATTAGACTCATGAAAAATTAAAACGACTGCTATCGAGCGACCATTTTTAAATGGTAACTTTTAATCACTTGATATAACAGTCTATTTGGGTATAAAATGGGCAAAGTTGCCGGTGTCTGCGCGATATGTGGACGGACGAGCACCGATGTCTATCGATGCGGTGCGTGCGGCTCTACGGTCTGCTCACGATGCTTCATGCATGATATCAACGTCTGCAAAAAGTGCTTGAGGAGGGGGCTCTGGATTAGCGACAAGGGGCCCAAATAACCTTGTGAAAATATGAATTTAGGACGGAGCGCCTTTGCTCACCGAGAAAACGTTAGAGCAAGTGGAAGAACTTCTCAATGAGCTGAGAGAAAGCGCTAGTGCAGGTGTGCCAATTTTAGTGGAGGGAGTAGATGATGAAGGGGCGCTACGTGAACTCAGGGTAAAAGGGCAAATTTTCAGGGTATCAAACAGTAGTAAAACCCTGCTGAATTTCCTTGAGAGTTTGGCTGGCTTCAAACAAATCATAGTTTTAACCGATTTTGACCGTGCCGGTGATAAAATCGCAAAATTCTGCGTCGTGCACCTAAAGAGACTTGGGGTGGAGCCCGTAGTTGAGTTTCGGAAGAAGCTTAAGGCGCTCCTCCGCAAGGATGTCAAGGATATCGAGGGGCTCGCGAAGTTCCTGCGCACCCAAGGCGCTGGCCTCAAGCGTCAGCTGTCTTCTCCTCGACTACCCGCGACATGAACTTCCTAACTATGGGGGACTTTATACCTATCCGCACGAGTTCTGCCTCGATTTCATCCTGTGATTTGCCTTGTTCCTTTAGCTTCAGATAGATCTTCTTCACCGTCTCGAATATCTCGTGAGGAAAACAGACCCAAGCATCCGTACTGCGCACGAAAAAATCTGGGGTTAGAATTGACCACGGCTTATAGTAAAGTGTACAGATTTTGACCTCCACCGCGCCTTGCTCAGCCAAGTGCTCCTTAACGAGCTTGAGACTTTTTCCGGAATCTGCGATATCATCAACCAACAAAATTTTTTTCCCCTTAACCTCGATGGGGAGGGGCTGCGTAATCTTAGGCTTCGTGTGCGTCTTGTAGATATCGACGTAATACTCGACCTTGATGGTGGCGATATTTGGGTTCTCAAGTAAGTCGGACAAAACTCTTCCAGGAATCCACCCGCCCCGGGATACCGCCACAAGCAAATCGGGATTATAACCGCTGCACCTGACTTGGTCCGCGACCTGGATGCAGAGCTCGTAGATAAAGTTCCAGCTCGGCACCTCATATTTCTCAGGTTTTTTAGGGGCTGGCATGGACACGCGGTTTTATTGGGTGTGCTAAGTCTTTAAAATTTATGTTGGGCTCACAAGACCTTAGAACCCAATGGACCCAATCAAAAACATAACAATTCCGGCGGTTAGAGGAACTATGAGATTATCATCTAGTATCCAGCTCATCCTGAATTTAATGTCTATGCCTTCCACAAACATCGCGATGGATGCAGCAACGAGAGCTGTTAGGGGTGAGACAAATAACATCGCGCCCAAAGCACCGATGATGGCGCCAACGATATGCCCCTCTATAAACTTGGTATTGCTAAAAGGGTGTTTCACCCTGCCCACGCTCTTTCCAACCAGATGAGACAGGGAATCCCCCAATGCGCACACCATTATCGACGCCATTGCGATTGACTTGCCAAAAATCAAAACAACAACGAAAGCCCCAAGGACAAAGAAAAAGGATCCCTTGCCAGGAAAAATTTCCATGAACTCCGGTCTTTCAAAACGCTCTAAGAACCAGTATATGATGGGAACCCTGTACTTTCTGCTCAAGAGGATTAAAACCGAGCCCGCCGCTAATATTGCCAGCAGACCCCACTCATTCAGCACATCAAGATATACCAATGCAACTATCGCAATACCCACCGTTACGTGAAACAGCTGCCTTCTCATTTCCATTTTTTCCATTTTTCTGCCCCGAGATAGATTATGGATAGACCAACCAAATATCCGAGCAGCCCCCCGAATATGATATCGCTAAGGTAGTGCACACCCAAATAGAGTCTAGTGAATCCAATAAGGCAAGCAAATCCAACCCAAAACCACTTCAGTTTGGGGAATCCTCTATTGAGAACAGGTATCACCGAAAAAACGGTCACCGTGTGGCCACTGGGAAATGAAAAACCTGCGGCAGCGATGAGCCCTAATTCGGGCCTCTGTACCGCAAAAACGCCTTTGAATAGATAGGTTAGCCCTACCGCGACCACAATGCTCAACACCAACGGCAGAATCCACTTTTTTTTGCCCCACACCCAGAGCAGCAAAACTGGTATTAAAATCGCAACGACGGCGACAGTCAGCCAATCCGTCGCCAAAATCATGAACTCGTTTAGAATGGGGGTTCTGAGGTCGACGAAAAATTTCACGACATAATCATCTACCGCAAAACTTAGGAGGCCCAGAACCGCAACTATCCCGATTAAAAAAATCGTCTTTTTATCCAACATTGCTCACCTCAACGAATCCATTATAGCGCTGCCATTAACTTATAGATTTTCAAACAAACCTCGGTTCTACATGACTTATCAACCTAAATTTTCTAAAATGCAACAATCACACATGTTAACTAAAACATTTTAAGCTTGTGCAGGAACTCGACCGTCAAGCCACGCTCAGAAATCAAAACAAAATATATAGGAGATAAACGCATGGTATTCTCTTTGGCATCGCTATGGCTCTAGAACTGACTTTCGTACCGGCACTCTTGGTAATCCTCATCGCAGCTGGATTGGGGCGGCTGCTTTCAAAGGAGTTGAGGCAACCTGCGATCTTCGGAGAATTGCTTTTGGGGGTGATCCTCGGGAATCTCATAATTTTGACAACCCCCGCTCAAGAACCTATCGCCCGCATCGCAGAAATCGGGATTTTGCTTTTGCTTTTTTCCACCGGGCTTGGCTTAAATTTCGAAGAATTCAAAAGGCTAGAAGTCGCGTCGAGCGTGGTTGCTGTTTTTGGTGTAGTTTTACCGTTTGTCCTCGGATACCTTGTGGCGATCTACTTTGAATTTTCTCACCTCGTTGCGGTTTTCGTTGGCATAAGCTTGGTGGCAACTTCGGTTGGGGTGAAAGCATCCATCCTCACAGAATTGAGGATGCTGCGGACTAGGTTGGGAACTCTGATAATGGGGGCGGCGGTAATAGACGATGTGATTGGCGTAATGATGATAAGTGTTTTCATCACCGTGGCGACCACCGGCGCGATACATCTAGCAGAAATATTTTTGTTCATCATCTTCGCTGTATTGTTTTTCCTTGTCTCCCTAACCTTTGGAATCAAATCTCTCAGGAAACTCTCAGAAAAAATCACGGTTGGGAGGGAGAGCCTCTTATTGTTAGGGCTAGTCATCGTTTTGACGTTTGGCCTGATAACTATGGAGATCGGAATGGCCTCAATCATAGGGGCTTTCATAGCAGGGTTGGTCGTTGGTCAAACCCACTTCGCTAGGCGCCTCAGGGAACACGTTTCGCTAATTGGGGGTGGCTTTTTCATACCAATTTTCTTCGTGACGATGGGTATGAGTTTCGACGTCGGCGCATTCACATCCGTTGGCTGGTTTGCAGTGGTGTTGGTAATTGTGGCGATTATCGGAAAAATTGTTGGATGTGGACTTGGCGCAAAAGCGTTAAAATTCAGTAGCAGGGAATCCTTTACTGTTGGCATTGCCATGATACCAAGGGCGGGTGTAGAATTAATCTTGCTAAAATTTGGGCTTGATTACGGAATAATAGGCACGGATATAACTTCTGCCATTCTCGTTATGGTTTTAATCACCACCCTCATCATGCCTCCAGCGTTGTGGAAAGCTCTAAAGATGATAAAAAGCAAAAGGAGATTAAACATAGCGCAAAAGTTTTAACAAGGGGAAACATGGCAGAACCAAGAAGAGTTGGGCCCAAATTTTACGAACTTGAAGTTGAAAAGATTATCCAGAAAAAGGACGTGCCTCTTATTGAAAAAGACGCACCCATTGACCGCATTTTGGATATTCTAACAAAAGAAACTCATGTATGGGTCACCGAAAGCAAAGAAAGCAAAAAAATCGTTGGTGTGATAACGGAGCACGATGCTCTAAGTATTCTATCCCCCAGAAAGCCCCCCTACATGTTTGGGATCCCAGATATGCGAGCTTTGCATCGGGGTACCGCTGAGGATATCATGTCCAGGAGACTCGTTAAATGCAGTCCCAAAGATACTGTAAGAGACGTGTTAAACAAGATGATGGAACATGGGATAAGAAGGCTACCGGTAATGGAGCAAAACAACATCATAGTCGGCGAGATAAGGTTACACCAAATCATAAAGGGATATTCTGCCGCTCTGGGAAAGGGTAAATGAGGTTCAATTTGCGCCGCATTCTGTTGATGTTTGTTTTTGTCGCGGCTCTCTGCAGTCCAGCCTTACTCAGTAGAGCCGAGGTTTCAGAAGGCAACGCTTACGAGCACGTGGAGTTTTTGACGAGCATCGCCCCACGCTTTGCAGGCACTGAGGCTGAAGCGATCGCCGCAAGCTACATCGAGAACGAATTCCGAAGCTATGGGTTGGAAACATGGGTTGAAGACTTCACCATCGAAAACTCTTACATAATAGAGGAAAATTGGTTGCGCGTTACTTTACCTGAACAAATTGATTTGGCCTTCGTACCAGTTGTCTATTCTCCTTCAGCGGAGAACGTGGTCGGGAAACTTACCCACATAACCGAGCTGCCCGAAAATCTCGAGCGGCTGCGCGAGTTCGTGGTCCTTGTGTCAAGTCAAAGTTTAGCGCGTGAGCTGTCAGACTTACCATCCCTCGCAGTAATCTTTTATCGAGAAGGCTTACCGGCAGTATCAGAAATATGGCCGGATCCTCCGAAAGCACCAATGGTCTGGATCTCCGA
>CAYFPZ010000086.1:0-27515 GCA_964345105.1 Hadarchaeota archaeon (SeqCode) | reverse complement strand
AGAGCAACCATTTTGAAATGCCCGGCCGCTTCATAAGGCTTTACATCTTTTAATTCTACCTTTTTCACTCGCTTTACCCCACAATCTCTAATTTTCTTTGGACCTAATAAGGGAGTGTTTTAGCCATTCCCGAAAGAGCCTTAATTGCTCCGATGTCCCCAATTAACGAAATGAATAGCGGCAAAGCGACGCCAAACCAGGGGACCGTACTAGCATCAAAAGGCAAACGAAATCCTGGGACAAAACCATGGGTGGGGTCAAAGAAATACAATAGATATGTCCCAACGATTATCCCAGCCACAATAAACAAGGTCTTAATTATGACCCCTATTTTTATGCCACTTATTATGTTAGGGATCAATCTTTTTGGAGGGGGGGCTTGAGGAAGATTCAAAACTCCCATAAGACAGATTAATGCGATAGCAAAAGGCCAAGGTGAATCGGGCCGCAGTTCTGGATGATTTACAGCTAAGATCCCTGCAATGATTGCGATAATCATCCCTATTCCATTTAACACGTTAGACATGTATGCTATTTTTGGTGGTGGCATCTTTATTCTCCTCCTCCGTGTTTAAGCATCATCCCAAGTCCCTTATGTGAAATAATGTCCCCGATTATCGACAAGGTAAGCGCCAATGAAACACCTATCCAAAGCCCTCCAGCACCGTCAAAGCCCAAACCCGGTGGCAAAACAACACCCGGTGGCCCCTCAACCGGAGCAATCCAATAGACATACGCACCACCAATAAGCGAGGCAATAACAAAAAACAGTTTCATAATTGCACCCATTTTTAACCCTGTTCTCAAAATTGGTACCGCTTCTTTTGAGGGCATTCCTCTCGGAAGGCTAGTTACAACCCCTATGATAGTTATTCCCAAGACCGCAATACCGAATGGTGCAAAAGCCCACCCCCAATTTGGAGGGAATTCATGACTTAATGCTATAACTGCTGCATAAAGAGCTGCAATTAATCCAAGGAAGTGAAATATTGGCGGCACATATTTTGCGTTTGGCACGTTTTTTAATAAATTTTATGCCTTTTAAACTTTTCGGTTTTTTGAATTTTTTGAATATAAATTTGCCATAAATTTGACATCAAAAATAAATTTAATTTTTTGATGTTTCGCTTAAGTTCTGAACCTATTATGCTATCAAAAAGCTTAGTGTAAAAAAATTTATAAAGGCTCTGCTATTAAATAAAATCATGCTAGGAATACTCGGATATGGTTATTCTGTTCCGTATCTAAGAATCAAAGTTGAGGAGATCCATAGTGTTTGGAGGAATTATCCTATAGGTTTCTTGAAAGAAAAATTAGGACTTAACGAAAGAGCTGTGTTACAACCAAATGAGGATGTCATCACGCTTGCTATTGCTGCCTCTAAAAGTGCTATAAAAAATTCTAAAATTGAGAGAGAAAAAATTGATACACTTTATCTCGGGACTTGTACAAATCCTTACGACTCAAAGCCCTCGGCCACAATTGTTGCTGAAGCCCTTGGACTTAGTCCGTATTTAATGTGCGGTGATGTGCAATTTTCCGGTAAATCAGGGACAGCTGCAATTCAAATCTGCATGGGACTAATAGAGTCTAAAATGGCAAGTTGCGGGTTGGCAATTGGTAGTGATGCGCTCAACCGTCACGCTTGCCCAGGACGTTTATTTGAATATGAAGCTTCAGCTGGCGCGGCTTCTTTTATAATTGGGAAAGAAGAACCTATTGCTGAGATTGAAGGAACGTGTTCTTATGCAAGTGACACGTCTGAATTTTGGAGAATTGAGGGGGATAGGTACATCCAAAGTACTGGTCTTTCTCCAGGCTCGCCATCTGGTGATGTCTATCCGATGTGGGAAGTTGGGTATGTGGAACATGTCACACACGCATCAGAATCCTTGATGAAAAAACTCGGTCTTAAGCCTGAAGATTACAGTTATTCGGTTTTTCAGCAGCCTTTCGGGACCGCTTCCCAAAACATCATGGGGAGACTAGGTTTTACAGAAAAACAGGTGAAACTTGGAACGATTGCTAATGTAATAGGAGATTGTGGAGCGGCATCCGCGCTACTTGGTCTGGCAAATGTGTTAGATTCGGCAAAGCCTGACGAACGCATATTTGTGGCTTCATACGGCTTTGGCGCTGGCAGCGACGCATTTAGCCTTAAGGTGACATCCCATATTGAGGAAAAGAAACCCGAGGTTCCTCTTAAAGAAATTCTTGAAAGGAAAGAGCTAGTGAGCTATGCTGATGCTACCAGAAATGAATACAAATATATGCAAGATCTAAATCCAACTTATTTATAGGAGGAAAAAAAGTTAGGAGGGTTCTAAAAATGGGAAGAAAAGTTGCTGTTGTAGGTTTTGGTTCGATGGAGAATTCACCTGAAGCAAGGAGAAAGGATGATTTAAGGTCATGGAGGTATAAAATTGCAGATGCTGGTTATGATATTCTAGCTAGTGTGGACAAAGGGATGGACCCAAAAGATATTCAATACATAGTTACCAACTACCATGGGGAGGCTACGGTAGAAGGTGGAAGTCCAGCGGAAATAGTGGATGCTTTAGGAATGGTTCCTACAGGACATTCATTGATAACCGATCAATGTACTGGAAGCGGAACAAGTTTCCACGATGCATACACGTTAGTCGCATCTGGGCTATACGACAGAGTGTTACAACTAGGTTGGGATTCCAGGTATGACTTAGTAAATCGTGCAGATAAACGTTGTCTTCAATCAAATGTAGATTTCGATTATCATCTCGGTTTCGATCATTATCACGTAACAGACATGGTTAATTATTTTAACTATAAGTACTATGGAAAACGAGACACTTTAGAAGCTTTAGTCACGGGCATAATTCAAAGGTATTGGTATTCGAACAGGAATCCAAAAGCTGGATTATATGGTGTTCCTTGTCCTATTAAAAAAGATGAAATGATGAGCATTTTAGATAATAACGAAGAAAAATTCTGGAGAAGACTTCCACGTGGACTATCCACCGATGGAGCAAGCGGGGTGATTTTAGTTCCAGAGGAAGATGCGAAAAAATATACCGATACACCAGTTTACGTTGAGGGTGTAGCGCAAAAGAACACTCCAAATTATCCGGCTTGGCCCATGCACTATCCAGTTAAAAAATATGACTGGGCATCGATAACTAATACCCCCCCCGATAAGTTTGACTTTTTGTGTTCGCCAGCAGTTTGGTTATCTACAAAAGAAGCAATGAAAAGGGCAAAGGTAGAGCCTAAAGACATAAATTTAAACGAATCGCCATTTCTAATTTTTGTGTTCTTAGAAGCGATGGGGGTCTGTCCACGTTTTGGTGCCGCGAAATTCGTCATAGAAGGCGAAACAGCTATCGATGGGCGACTTCCAATGATGACCTACGGAGGTGCTGATGGATTTGGTAAAGCCTCTGGTGCAGATTGGTCAAATGGTTGTGTTGAGGCTGTGATTCAATTGCGCGGACAAGCCGGCAAGAGGCAAGCGAAAAAACACGAAGTGGCCATAATTCAGGGAGTTGGAGGAGTAGGGGGAATGGGAGCAATGTCCGCGACAGCTGTTCTGAGGGCGGGTTAATGTATTCACAATTCCCTGAGCCCGCATACCAAATTGCTGTGTATAGAGAACCGGTGTATTGGAGAGAAAGAAAGGGTAGATACAGATTAGTAGGTTCCAAATGCAAGAAGTGTGGAGAATTATGGTGGCCCAGGCGAGTATCCGAAGTGTGTCCAAATTGTAATTCTAGAGATTTCGAAGAATATGAATTCAGTCACGAAGGAGAGGTATTCTCATTTATGCGGGATTCCGTTCCTCAGCCTTTGATGGGTATGCATGTTTATGGTCGGGATCGTCGGATCATTGCCTCAGTCAAGTTAAAAGAAGGAGTGTGTATATTCCCAACCGAACTCGTCGATTGCGAGCTTGAAGAATTGAAAGAAGGCATGAAGGTTCGACTCGTGGTTCGAAAGCTCAGAAGAGCAAATAACGGTAACTGGTTATACGGATACATGTGGACTCCTATTAGGGAATAATTTAATTTTGTAAGGAAAAATTATGCAAGCAAAAAAACCTACTATAGTTGTAGCTGGGATATTAGACACCAAAGGTAAGGAAATCAAATTTCTCGCGGAGCAGGTTAAAAAAGCAGGTGGAAATCCGATTGTTATGGAGGTTAGTTGCGGCGGCGAAGTTGGATGGGCCGACATTCCCGTAAGTGAGCTTATTTCTAAAGAGGGATACAACAAAGACGATGTCTTTAAATTGGATAGGATAAAAGCCGCAGATATCATCGCAAAGGGTGGGATAAAGAAAGTTAAGGAAATGTTGGAAGAGGGAAAGCTGGATGGTATAATTGCACACGGCGGAGCCACCGGCACTTTTATTGGGAGCAAAATTATGCAATCGTTGCCTATAGGGGTGCCTAAAATCATGAGTTCGACTATGGCTTCCGCAGATTGCCGTCCGTATATAGGGACACGAGATATAGCCATGTTTTATCCCATTGTTGAGATGGGCCTGAATAAGGTAACAAGAAAAGTGCTTACTAACGCAGCTGCCATGATAGTGGGCGGATCAATGGCCCCTTCGGTTGAAAAGGAAGAAATCAAACCTCTCATAGGCTGCACGATACTAGGTGTAGTGGCTCCTTGTACAGAAAGGGCATCCAGACATTTTGAGTCAAGGGGGTATGATTTAATCAATCTTCACGCAGTTGGGAGCGGTGCATCGCTGGAGGAATTAATCAGAGATGGCGAAATAGTCGGTTCTCTAGACATAGCAACTCACGAAATGACGGATCTGGCTTGTGGTGGCGAGATGCATGCGGGACCTAGCAGGCTTACTGCCGCTGGCGACATGGGCATCCCCCAGGTGGTTTCTACTGGCGGTCTCGATTTTTTAGGTCCTGGCGGTAATAGAAGCCAAATTATCGAAAGAAAGCTGCGATCTAAGGTCACCGGCGGATTATTCGAGGAAGAGGAGAAAAAATACCAAGGCCGGTCAATCGTTAACCGAACTCCAAATGCAGCAGCCGTAGGCATACTACCGGAGGAGGCTCAAAAGGTAGCTGAAGCCATGGTGACGAGATTGAATAAGGCCAAAGGGCCGACGGCTTTAGCGGTTCCTATGCGGGGTTGGGGTGAATATGACATTAGCGAAGAAATGGCCAGAATTAATCCTCGCTTGACGAAAGGAAAGGGTCCAGGGCCATACTGGGATGGTGGTAGCACTGTCAACCCCAACTGGAGCAAGAGAGCAGTGGCATTTGTCGAAGTCGTGAAGAAACTTGTGGATAAAACCAATCCCAACCTAGATGTCTTGATATGTGATAGGCACATCAACGAACCAGAATTTGCGGATTTGCTGATTATAATCTTTGACGAAATGCTCAGAGGGGTTTGGAAGAAAGGAATGCACCGGGATAAAGACAAGGTTGAATCTTACATTCCTGAGTAAAGCTAAACTTTATAGTAAACTGTATTTGGACACCATTTAGATTTGTAGGATTTTATACATCCTGAAAACATCAAATAATAGCTAATAAAAACATGAAATTCGAATAAAAAAACGAAAATATGCCGCTACTGTAAAAAAACATTTTGCTAGGGATTTCAATAAAAAGTAAATCTTTAAAAATAAATACGTGCAATAAAAAAGAGAAGGGAAAAATTTTGACTAGAAAAAATTCATACATCCTAAGCTTTGAAGATTGCGCAGGAGCTTTAGCGAGAGTTGGTAGCAAGAATGCAAACCTCTGTAAATTGATGGAGTTCGGCGCTAGCGTACCTCCCGGTTTTGCTGTAACAACTGATGCATATATTAAGTTCTTTACTATGGGGAGATTTAAGGAAAAAATCCAACAAGCCTTATCAAGAATTGACCCCAATAATCCATCTGCTATTAATAAAGCAAGTAAAATCATTAGAAAAAAGATTGAAAAAACGACCATTCCGAAAGAAATAAGCGAAGCAATTATGGTCGCGTACGAGAAACTTTCGAAAGAGTGTGGAGGCATTGATGTTTCAGTTTCGACACGCTCAAGTGGAACTTCTGAAGATCTTCCAGGTGCGAGCTTTGCAGGGCAATATGAAACCTACCTTTGGATCAGAGGCTTTGATAAATTGTTAGATAAGATCTTGAAATGTTGGTCAAGCTTGTTTACTCCACGTGCTATATCTTACAGAATTAAAATGGGCATCGAACATGAAAAGGCCCTGATGAGTGTAGGGGTTCAAAAGATGGTTAATTCTAAAGCAGCAGGGGTCATGTTTACTTTGAATCCTTTAAATGGCGATGCATCTAAAATCTTATTAGAGGGTAGCTGGGGTCTTGGGGAAACCATCGTAAGTGGAACTGTAACACCTGATAGATGGGTTGTGGATAAAGGCACGTTAAAAATTCTCGAAAGAAATATTTCTCCGAGAAAAGAAGTAGAATGCACGATAGATCCAAAAACAGATACTTGCATAAACGTTAAAGTTGAGACCAAGAGAAGAAACGTTTCTTGCTTACGTGATGAAGAAATTATCGAGTTAGCCCGTCAAGGTAAGCATATCGAACAAAGTTTCCAAAAAGCTCAAGATATAGAATGGGCTATTGATAAGGATGGCTCGTTCCCTGACAACGTGTATATCATGCAAGCTAGACCTGAAACTGTGTGGAGCTCGCGCAAAGAGAAGCCAAAAGCGGAAGTTGAAAAACCCAAGGTGGACGTGAAGAAAGACACGTATGAGTATATGTTGCACGTACTTACTGGAAAAAAGTAGGGCTTATGCCGTTTGCAGCTTTTTCCCTTGGCGTTTTATTTCACTTCTCAAATTTTAAACTTATAGACTCGGAAGCACTTCTTTCTCTAACCTATCCCACTGGGACTTTGAATCCGTAGTTATAGGATAAAGCACTATACAGTAGGCCCCGGTCTTGTAAACCTCATTAAGCTTCTCGATTACATCCTCTGCATTTCCAACGGCTGCGTATTCCATTTTCATCTCGAATGAACCGGCTCCTTGAGTGCGTCCCGCCCTAACATCCACCCAGAAGTGTCGCGCCTCTTCTATGGCTTTTTCTCTGTCTGGGTTGATGTTAACGTTCATCCCCGACATATTTAATCCGACTTCTTTCGGTCCCTTGGGTGCTCGTCCAAGCACGAGTTCCCTCTTAAATTTCTTGCAATATTCTTTCAATTTCTCTATGGCATCTTCCCAGGTAAATTCTTTTTTTACCCCCATACTTTCAGCGCCTGCCAGCCCAGGGAGCCACCAGGATGGTGCCCAATCATTTCCGTACTGTGCAGCCCTCCGCATGGAAGCTTCAGATCCCCCTCCGACCCATATCGGAGGATGGGGTTTCTGAATACATGGGGGACTACAGACATTTTTGAGGGTAAAGAATTTCCCCCTATAATCGTAGATTGCAGGCTCTGTCAACAACTTCTTTATTATGTCAAGTGATTCATTAAGTATCGCTCCACGTTTGTTCCAAGGAATGCCAAAATTTTCATATTCAGACGGCCAAAACCCTAGTCCTGCCCCGAGGATATAACGTCCGTTAGACATGATGTCATAAGTTGCAGTGGTATCAGCGACGTGTATGGGATGGAGAAGAGGTACTTCCATCACATTGGGGCCAAATTTTATATGTTCCGTCACGGTGGCAATAGCGCCCATGTAAGGTAATGAATGGAGCCTTCTTGAATCAAATCTCGCAAAGAATTCTGGAATACCCAGGTAGTAAAGATCGGAATTGTCAGCTCTTTTAGCTATCTCCATGTATTCTTTAAAAACTTCATAGTTAACTTTTTCCGCTTTTACTCGGACATTATAACCTAACTTTTTTTCTGTCATCAAATTTAAATAGGGAAAAAACTATTTAAAGTTTTTCTTTTTTATGAAACTTCTTGCATATAAATTATGCACATAAATCTGCTTAGCTTGCGCACAAACTCGGGCAGCGCATAAATTCAAGACAAACTTTAAAACAAGTTTATTTCACTATAAATCCTTTCAAGGCATTTTAATTTTACTTTAAAAGGGTAACGATGCCTGCATCGCCGTCGACCCTAATTCGGTTTCCAGTTTTGATGGCCGATGTTCCGAGCCAAGTACCAAGAACTGCGGGTATCTTATACTCCCTGGAAACTATTCCTGCGTGGCTCATCGCTCCACCTTGATTCGTAACGATTCCTTTGATTATCGCAAAGGCAGGGGTCCAAGCAGGTGTCGTGTGGGGGCAAACCAAAATCTCTCCCGGACGTATTTTGCTAATATCTTTGCTTGCCTTAATGACACGCGCAGGGCCTTCCGCCACACCAGTCGAAGCAGGGATGCCCTTTAATTCTTTAACTTCCTCAGGTTTGGGAAGCTTCCGATACAAGTTCACAATATCCGTAGTTATTCCACCATGCACGACGACGAATGGTTCTGTAACTTCCTTCTTCCATGGCCCAACGAAAGTAGGGGGATCCCATTTTTCGAACTTTTCATAAATCTTTTTGCGCCACTCTATCTCCTTAATCCAGTAAAGGCTCGGAGGATCGCCAGTTCCCCACGCGCAAGCTAGGTCTTCCAAGGCCGATTTTATTTCGCCAAATCTGAGGTAAAATATATCCTCTGGCTCTTTAATTACTCCATGTTTTGCAAGTATCTCCGCGAACTTTCTGATGTTCCTTCTGAAAAGTGCATAATTAACACTCTTGATGTATACAACTTGATCTTCAACAAATTCGTAAAATGTGGTTGCAAGGTTATAGAGCTCTTTAAACCTTGCCTTTTCTTCTTTAGTTTTTAGCTTATCGAGGTGTTCTTTGAATAGTTGCTCTTTCTCTTTTTTCAAAGATTTTACATCCCTTTCGATTTTTTCTCCTTTTTTGATCTTCTCGATGTAATTCTTTAGGAAGCCGAGGATAATGTTAGGATTCTCTATCCAACACTCCTCATCGCTATACGCAAATATTCCTTGAGTTACCATCATGTTGAACCAAGGGAAAGAACTCTTATCAAACTCTTGGTTCCATTTCCTGCCATCTCCGGTCTTCTCAAATTCCGATCGCATCTTTTTGAAGTCGGTGGCCTTTTTGATGTCGGAGGCCAACCCGAGTTTGACGGCCAAACGCGCTAACCTCTTCACCTCTTCGTCGGGACGAAAAGCTTCTAACTCGGCGCCCGTGAGCATTTTTGCTATAGTCCGGTCTTCAATACCGGGGAAGGCCTTATGGCAAAAATCGGTGAAAGTCAAATCAGTAGCGTAAGCTGCGCCTATGAATTGATATTGATAACCTTCCTGCATCGTCATATACAAATGAAGGACTCTATTGTAAATTTCTACAAGCTTTCGGGCACTCGTGATTCCCCTTACCTCCTTGAAAAACTCCAAATCTTCGAGTTCGGGTAAATCGTGGATTTGTTCACGGAGGGAATCTTGTTCTTTAAACATCTTCAGCATATCCCGCTTCCACTTGCCGTATATCTTCTTCCAGTTCCACCAGCAATAAATCATCCTTTGTAAGAATAGTTTCAATCTTTTATCTATCAACTTGGGGTCAGTATAAGGTGGTGCAGCTTCACCGCCATAGTGATAACCGTTTACTAAATAGAAATAAAGACCCCTGCTTGGTGGAACAACAAATATCCTGTGCTGGTAAGCCGACAGACCTTTAGAAGCAGGGAAATGCACGGCGTCAACGTCGAAAGGTTTCATCGCTCTTGGCCAATGCATATGTTGCAGACTCAAGTTTAACTTCTCAAATTTTTTCCTTCTCTCCTTCGGGAATATCAAACCTGATGGATACATCCGTTCCCAGCCTTCGGTACCAGGAATAGAAAGTTCATAAGGACTTGGGAATTCTGCGACTTTTTTTCTCGGCATCAAAGTTATTTGGAAAAGCCTGTTTAAAAGGTTTTCTATTTATATTAGTTTTTTAGAAATTAATTCTAATAATTTCTAAATTTTTGTGAAAAATCTTTCCTATAAAAAAATATATTTATTCGAAAAACAGTGGGGAATGTTTATAAAAAGAACTTTCTATAAAATCTTTTTCAATTCCCTTAGGTCTGATATTACGTAGTCAGCGGCATTTGATACTCTTCTTTTCACAATTCCCCTAAATTGAATAGTCTTGAATCCATTTTCCTTCGCTTTATCCACATCTTCTACCGGGCGGTCACCGATTATCAACGCTTGAGAGGGCTGGATCCCGATATCAAGCAAATCTCGCGCTAATTTTTTGTAAATCTTGCCATCAATTTTGTTCATCCCTTTATAGCTTAGATCCATATCTCCATTTTTTTTAATTCTGCCGTAGTTGGTTATTATCTCAGAGAAATAGGGCGTTAAGTCATAAAGACTTAGAAAATATGATATAATCTTTAGCGTTTGTTCGCTTCCCACGTCTGAGACTATATTGACGCTTATCCCCTTATCTTTTAAATATGTAAGACATTCCTTCAGTCCATCCGCGGGTTTAAAAAACCTTAACCTTCTCTCACGATAAATCTTGATAGCATCTTGATTGTCGTCGAGGATATAAGAAAAAAATTTATGTATCGCTGTCTCTTGAAGACGTTTAAATCGGAAAGTTCTTTTCCAAAGCTCTATATCCTCCACTATCCCATCCATCAACCGCTCATCATATTCAAGTTCTGCTAGTAATTCATCTAAACGCGCTAACTTCTCATTGATGACTTCCGGTTTTCCCAGTTCAGTATAAATTTCATTTATCACCTTTACCGTATACGGGTAACCTTTGCGCGGATCTTGCATTGTTCCCCCGAAATCAAACCCACACCAACGAATTGAGATATTCATTTGGTTCCTCCGAGTTCGAGAAAACTTTCGTAAAGGCATACAAATGCTAGTGTGAAGCCATTTTAATTTTACTTTAAAATAGTCACGATTCCGGTATCGCCGTCGACTTTGATTCGGGCTCCGTTTTTGATGACGGATGTTCCAATCCAAGTACCCAGAACTGCAGGTATCTTATACTCTCTGGAAACTATCCCTGCGTGGCTCATCGCTCCACCTTCATTCGTAACGATTCCTTTGATTACGGCAAATGCAGGGGTCCAAGCAGGTGTCGTGTGGGGGCAAACCAAAATCTCTCCTGGGCATATTTTGCTAATATCTTTGCTTGCCTTAATGACACGCGCAGGCCCTTCCACCAAACCAGTCGAAGCAGGGATGCCTTTTAACTCTTTAACTTCCTCAGGTTTGGGGAGCTTCCGAAACATGTTCACAACATCCGTAGTTAATCCTCCATGCACAGTGATGAATGGTTCTATAACTTCCTCTTTCCACGGCCCCATGAAAAGAGGGTATTTCCATTTTTCGAACTTTTCATAAATCTTTTTGCGCCACTCTATCTCGTTAATCCAGTAAAGGCTCGGAGGATCGCCAGTTCCCCACACGCAGGCTAGGTCTTCCAAGGCCGATTTTATTTCGCCAAATTTGAGGTAAAATATATCCTCTGGCTCTTTAATTACTCCATGCTTTGCAAGTATCTCCGCGAACTTTCTGATGTTCCTTCTGAAAAGCGCATAGTTAAAATGCTTAATGTATACAACTTGCTCTTCTACAAAAATGTAAAAGGTGGTTGCAAGGTTATAGAGTTCTTTGAACCTTGCCTTTTCGGCATCGGTTTTGAGCATGTTGTAATATTTCTTAGATAGTTGCTCCTTTTCCTTTAGCAACGTTTTTACATCCCTCTCTATCTTTTCTCCTTTTTCGATCTTCTCGATGTAATTCTTTAGGAAGCCGAGGATGATATTGGGATTCTCTATCCAACATTCCTCATCGCTTTGTGCGAATATCCCCTGGGTCACCATCATGTTGAACCACGGGAAAGAACTCTTCTCGAACTCTTGGCACCATTTCCTGCCTTCTCCTGTCTTCTCGAATTCCGATCGCATCTTTTTGAAGTCGGTGGCCTCTTTGATGTCGGAAGCCAACCTGAGTTTGACGGCCAAGTGCGCTAAACGCTTCACCTCTTCGTCGGGACGGAAAGCTTCCAGCTCAGCACCAGTGAGCATTTTTGCAATAGTCCGGTCTTCAATACCGGGGAAGGCCTTATGGCAAAAATCGGTGAAAGCCAAATCGGTAGCGTAAGCCGCGCCTACAAATTGATATTGATAACCATCCTGCATCGTGAGGTATAGATGTAGGACTCTATCGTAAATTTCTACAAGCTTTCGAGCGCTGGTGATTCCCCTTACCTCCTTGAAAAACTCCAAATCTTCGAGTTCGGGTAAATCGCGGATTTGTTCACCGAGGGATTCTTGCTCTTTAAGCATCTTCATCATATCTCGCTTCCACTTGCCGTATATCTTCTTCCAGTTCCACCAGCAATAAATCATCCTTTGTAAGAATAGTTTAGTTCTTTGCTCTATCAACTTGGGATCGGTATAAGGTGGGGCTTCACAGTTATACATAATGCCATTTACGATATAATAATAAAGACCCCTGCTTGGTGGAACAACAAATACCCTGTGCTGATAAGCCGGCAGACCTCTAAAAGCAGGGGTAACCGTGGCGCAAGCGTCGAACGGTTTAAGCGCTCTTGGCCAATGCATATGTTCGTTCAGCCAGTTTAACTTCTCAAAATATTTCCTTTTCTCTTTCGGTAATATCGTCACTTCCGGATACATCCTCTGCCATCCTTTGGTACCCGGAATAGAAACCTCGTAAGGGTTTGGAAACTCTGTAGCTTTTCTTCTTGGCATCTGATTTCACCTCTTAAATTTATAAACTCGGAAGCACCTCCTTCTCTACCCTCTCCCACTGAGATTTTGAATCCGTACTCAGCGGATAAAACGTTACCAAGTATGCTCCAGTTTTGTAAAGCTCTTCAATTTTCTCGATCACTGTTTCAGCTTTCCCAACGGCCGCGTATCTCATTTTCATTTCAAACGCGCCTCCTCCTTGACTCCGTGCCTTCCTAACATCTACCCAGAAGTGTCGCACCTCTTCTACGGCTTTTTCTTCATCAGTGTTGATATTCAAATTGATTCTTACGTTATATCCGACTTCTTTCGGTCCTTTTGGTTCTCGTCCAAGCACGAGCTCCTTTCCAAATTTCTTACAGTATTCCTTCAATTTCTCTATGCGTTCCTTGATATCCCACTTCTCTTCTGGTATCCCGCAATCTGCTCCATACCAATTGTATGCCGCCCACTCGTTGCCGTATTGCGCTGTTCTCCTTAGGGCGGCATCGGAGTTCCCCCCGACCCATATCGGAGGATGAGGTTTCTGGACGGGGGGAGGACTGCAAACGTTTCTGAGTGTAAAGAATTTTCCCCTATAATCGTAGATAGCAGGCTCTGTCCACAACTTTTTTATTATGTCAAGGGATTCATCAGTTCTTCTCCCCCGTTCTTTGAATGGTATTCCAAAATTTTCAAATTCAGCGGGGACCCATCCCGTTCCTACTCCTAGGATGAAACGTCCCTCGGATATGATATCTAAGCTTGAACCAATATCAGCGATATGCTTGGGGTGAAGAAGGGGTACTTGTAAAACATCAGGACCAATCTTAACATGCTCGGTTCGGGCAGCAACAGCAGCCATGTAAGGTATTACATGGATTCTGTTTGGATCAAATCTCCCAAAGAATTCCGGAAAAGCCAGATAGTAAAGACCAGCATCGTCAGCTTTTTTTGCCATCTCTAAGTATTCATTTTTGATGTCGACGTTTACTTTTTCGGCTTTTACACGAATATTATAACCTAATTTTTTTACTACCATTAATTTAAATAAGAAAAGAGGCTATTAAAACTTTCCGTTTTATGGACTTTGCACATATGTAAAAATTTATATAATACAAATTAAAACTAAAATTATGACACAAAAACTTGGTCTTGCAATTAACGTGAAGGAGCAAAGACCCCGAAAAGAAGACATAAAAAAATATTATGAAATCGCAAGAAGGGCGGACGAGGCTGGTCTGTATTACCTCGGTTTTCCAAATATGGTATCGAAGGGAGTGCCCGGGATTGAAACATTCACCTACATGACATCCATCGCCACGCAGACAAAGAATATCATGCTGGGAACAGATGTCTGGCAACTGCCTTTGTATCATCCCATTCAAATCGCGCTAATCGGTTCTACTATAGACATCATTTCCGGAGGCCGATTTATTTGTAATTCTGGAGCCGGAACTATTCGAGAAGAATTCGAAAACCTAGGGATGTCATTCGATGATAGAGGAAAACGAATGAAGGAAATTCTTGACATAATTAAAAAATTGTGGACAGAACCAGTCGTCAATTACAGCGGAAAGTTTTACAACCTTAAGAATGTTGTTTGTATTAAACCGATTCAAGAGCCACATCCACCGATATGGATCGGAGGAGGCTCTGACGCCGCCCTCAAAAGAGTTGTGAAGTACGCCGACGCTTGGGCCGGAGTTACCTGGCCTGCTTTTATATTTAAACAAGAGGAAGGATTTTCAGTAACAGGCTTGATAGAAAAATTAAAGAAATATAGCAAGGAATACGGGAGAGATCCTAAAACCGTTGGAGTTAACCTAAGAATTCACATGAATATTAATACTAATCGCGAAAAGGCTGTTGAAGATGTGGTAAAACACTTTGATGTTCACAGGAAGGGACGTGTTGGCGGTGGCGGAACTGCGGAACAACAGATGAAATGGGCTGTTTTAGGGCCTGCTGAAGCAGTAATTGAAAAAATAAAGGAGACCTATAAACTAGGTGCTGATTTAGTTATACTATGGCCTATGACAACTGATCTGAAGTCCCAGTGGGAAAGAATTGAAAAAGAAGTAATCCCATCAATGTAGCTTTTGAAAAAGTTAGTAATTATTAAAGAATCCTTCTAATCTTAACGATATTCCCTGAACTCCCATGCCAAATAGCCAAATTTTCAGGAATACCTGGGTTAATCAGAAAAGTGAACTTATAGAATATTAGATTTTCTTCATCACATTCTCGGCGAAGAGCTTGATATTTTCTTCATTATTTAAAACCATTAAGAACAAGGTGACATCTTTATCTATGTATGAATTTACCGTATCCCGGATTCCTTCGGGATACATGCTTGTCTTCTCAATAATTTTTCTTGCTTCATCAAGCGAAATTTTCCTGCGGGTAGAGACCCGTCTGGCGGATTCTTCAAAGTCTGCTTGTGTGGGGTTGAAGTTTACACTTGGACTAATGCTCTTAGTTATCTCGTTGTAGTCTCGTCCTACTGCCTTACAGTGTTTCTTGAGTGCATCGATTCGCTGCACAATTACGTCGGGTTTTTCAAAGTAAAATGCGAAGTGGGAGATGTCTGCGTATTTGGCTGCGAGCTTCAATGTGCGTTTTAGACCTCCGCCCCCCACCATTATGGGAATGGGTTGCTGTATGGGTAGAGGAGAATTCAGAGTGTTCTTTGCGCTGTAGACCTTACCCTCATAGTTGGTACGTTCATTTACAAACATGCTCTTAGCAATGTTCAATGCGTCTTCCAACCCGTCCAGACGTTTCTTGGCAGAGGGAAACTCTCCGAGGAAGCCTTCGAACTCCTTTTGGTGCCATCCTGCACCTACACCGAAGATGGTTCGGCCTCCAGAAATTATGTCGACGGTTGTCGCCATTTTTGCTAAGATTGTGGGGTGCCTGTAATGGACGCAGGAGACCAGTGTCCCAAGCTTTATCTTGGATGTAACTGAGGCAAGTCCACCCAGCAATGTCCACGCCTCTAGAGGATGGTTTGTGCCACCGTCGGGTTTAACCATATTTTGGAAGTGGTCGGTAACAGTGAAGACCGAGTAGCCAGCATCCTCAGCAACAAGGCAAAGCCTCTTCATTTGCTCAAAATCACGGCCCTCAGGGGGTACCTGAACTCCAAATTCAATTTTCCCACTCGTCATGTTAACTTTCCTGAATATACTGTTATACCGCTGACACTATTTATCTGATTCAATTTCATGTCTAATATTAGTTTAGGCAGAGAACATCGACAAAAGGTTGCACATAAATTGAGGCAAATTAAAATCAACTTATTCATATGCAAAGCTTGTTTCCACCGTTTTTACGAGTAAAGTATTGAAATTTCTTTGGCAACGCCCCATCAACCGTAACCGGTGAAAAAATTAGATAAAATTTTCAAAATAAATCCAACTTAAATAATCTGCATTTCAGTTGGAAGTTTATTTAGTTCTAGACAACCGGTTTCAGTTATTATGCAGGTTCCACCTATGTTTATTCTATGCGTGCCTATGCAAGCATTCGGTTCCAATATGACTACCATACCTGGCTTAACGGTTACATCGGCACCACGGACCGGAATAGACACAACATTATATTTTTTGAATTCCTTCACACTCTCTATTCCAAAGGCTATTGCACTGGTAAATCCCCCAAGCGGGCTCACATCGTGAATGAGCGGCGTTAAATGCCATACGTCTTTTTCTTCTTTCAAGGGAGCTTCCATAGCGTTCGCGACTTCACCGAACTTTACCCCTAGCCTAAGAGCGTTTACTCCTGCTTCGTAACTCTTGCGCGCTATCTCAGCGCATTTCTTATTTACAGGATCTACGGGTTTGAGGGCTATTGATTGTTGTTGTTGAGTTTCCATGCCTCCATAGCGTGTAAATATCTCAGCTTGAAGAACGTCACCAGCCTTTAATACAGGAGGTGGTTGAGCTCTTACTAACCATCTCGGAGCACCCCAACTAGGATTGTCAGGCCCCGAATGTAAAATTAGGGAAGTAGTGTAAGGGGTCAAACTCCCGGTGGCCCGATGACTGAATAACACGTACATAACTGCGGCATAAATCTCACTTTCAGTCACACCAGGCTTTGTTCGTTTAATCATTTCCCCACATGCCAACTCTCCTATTTCAGCAGATTTTTTAATGATTCTCATCTCTTCCTCGCTCTTTATCACGAGCAACTCACGATATTGTTCTGTAACATCACGAAAATTAGCATCTGGCAAATTTTTTTCGACACCTAACCACGAACCGTATGGAATCCACCCTCCCCTTTCACGACCTGAGCCCCCAAGCCCAACGACGCCTATATTTGACTTGTCATAACCTAATTCCTTGATTACAGACACTAAGGCTTGCGGACCCACTCTAACGTCACTGATCCAGGGCTGTTCGCCCCTTCGCACGCTTTCCCAGTGGGAAGTTATATCATAAATAGTGGGTAAAAGCGAAATAGGTTCTCCCTCAATGGGAAAGATAACAAAGCCCCCGCTAAGATCATTTGTGATATAACGGTCAAATTGCTCGCGACTTCTTAATCCTGCAACTACGAGACAATCCATTTTTTCCTTTTTCATTAACTCCCTGAGTTTTTTCCACCGTCTATCACGTTCTTTCAACGACAGAGTAGGATATTCTTCTTCCAAAATAATCCCCCATCACTCGTCCATGTTTATAAAATCTTTTTCAATCCCCTTAGGTCTGATATCACGTAATCAGCAACTTTGGATATTCTTCTTTTCATAACTCCCGTAAATTGGATAGCCTTAAATCCATTTTCCTTTGCTTTGTCCACATCCTCTACCGGGCGATCACCGATTATCAACGCTTGAGAGGGCTGAATCCCTATTTCAAGCAAATCTCGCGCTAATTTTTTGTAAATCGCGCCATCGCTTTTTCCCATTCCCTTATAGCTCAAATCTATATTTCCATCGTTTTTAATTCTGCCGTAGTTGGTTATTATCTCAGAGAAATAAGGAGTTAGCTCATGGATACTTAGAAAATGTGGGATGATCTTTAGCGTTGTTTCGCTTCCCACATCTGAAACTATGTTGACGCTAATCCCCTTGTCTTTTAAATATGTAAGACATTCCTTAAGTCCATCCGCAGGTTTTAAATGCCTAAACCTTTTTTTACTGTAAAGCTCGATAGCGTCTTGATTGTTTTCGAGAATATAATAAAAAAATTTCTGCATACCTGTCTCTTGAAGACGTTTAAAGCGGTAATGTCTTTTCCAAAACTCTATTTCGTGCTCTATTCCATCCATCAACCGCTCATCGTATTCGTATTCTGCTATTAATTCATCGAAACGCGCTACCTTCTCATTGACGACCTCTGGTTTTCCAAGTTTAGTATAAATTTCATTTATCGCCTCTAACGTATACTGGTAACCTTTGCTCGGATCTTGAATTGTCCCTCCGAAGTCAAACCCGCACCAACAAATTGAAATATTCATTTGGTTCCCTTAAGTTCGAAAAACTTCAGTGAATTTATAAACTCGGGAGTACCTCTTCCTCAACCCTCTTCCATTGTGACATCGAATCTGTGCTCAAGGGGTAAAGCACCACCAAGTAAGCTCCGGTCTTGTAAAGCTCTTCGATTTTCTCTATCACTGTTTCAGCTTTCCCAACGGCTGCGTATCTCATTTTCATTTCAAACGAGCCTCCTCCTTGACTCCGTGCCTTTCTGACGTCTACCCAGAAGTGTTGCATCTCTTCTACGGCTTTTTCTTCATCAGGGTTGATATTCAAATTGACTCTCACATTATATCCGATTTCCTTTGGTCCTTTGGGTTCTCGCCCAAGCACGAGTTCCCGCCCAAATTTCTTGCAGTATTCCTTAAACTTCTCCAGGCGCTCCATGAGACTCCACTTTTCTTCTGGTATCCCGCAATCTGTCGGCCACCAATTGCCTGGCGCCCACTCGTTACCGTATCGCACAGCCCTCTTTAGGGCGGCATCGGAAGGTCCACCCACCCATATTGGAGGATGGGGTTTCTGAACACATGGGGGGCTGCAAACGTTTCTGAGTGTAAAGAATTTCCCCTTATAATCATAAATCGCGGGCTCTGTCCATAATTTCTTTATTATGTCAAGGGATTCATTGGTTCTTTTCCCCCGTTCATTGTATGGTATCCCAAAATTTTCAAATTCAGAAGGAACCCATCCCGTACCTACCCCTAGGATGAAACGTCCCTCGGATATGATGTCTAAGCTTGAACCAATATCAGCGATATGCTTGGGGTGAAGAAGGGGTACTTGTAAAACATCAGGGCCAATCTTAACATGTTCGGTTATAGCGGCAACAGCAGCCATGTAAGGCACTACATGAATCCTGTTTGGATCAAATCTCCCAAAGAATTCCGGAAAAGCCAGATAGTAAAGACCAGCGTCGTCAGCTCTTTTTGCTATCTCTAAGTATTCATTTTTGACATCAACGTTTACTTTTTCTGCTTTTACACGAATATTGTAACCTAACTTTTTTTCTGTCATACTCACAAACTCGGAAGCACTTCCTTCTCTATTCTATCCCATTGGGTCTTCGAATCCGTACCCATAGGATAAATCACTACACAGTAGGCTCCGGTCTTGTAAACCTCATTAAGCTTCTCGATTACATCCTCTGCATTTCCAACGGCTGCTTGTTTCATTTTCATATCGAATGAACCGGCTCCTTGAGTACGTCCCTGCCTAACATCCACCCAGAAGTGCCGCGCCTCTTCTATGGCTTTTTCCCTGTCTGGGTTGATGTTAACGTTGAATCCCGATATATTAAATCCGACTTCTTTCGGCCACTTGGGTGGTCGCCCAAGCACGAGTTCCCTTCCAAATTTCTTGCAGTATTCTTTTAATTTCTCTAGGCCCGCTTTCCAAGTAAATGGTTCTTTTACCCCTACCACTTTTGGAGTTTCCTCTGACAACCCCGGGAACCACCAAGATGGTGCCCACTCATTGCAATATTGCGCTGTCCTCCTGAGGGCGGCATCGGAACACCCCCCAACCCATATTGGAGGATGAGGTTTCTGAATACATGGGGGACTGCAAACATTTTTGAGTGTAAAGAATTTTCCTCTGTAATCATAGATCGCGGGCTCTGTCCACAACTTATTCATTATATCAAGGGCTTCATCAAGTCTCCTTCCCCGCTCTTTCCAAGGAATGCCAAAATTTTCGTATTCAGATGGCCAAAACCCTAGTCCTACCCCTAGGATATAACGTCCGTTGGACATGATGTCCAAAGTTGCAGTAGTATCGGCGACGTGTATGGGATGGAGAAGGGGCACTTCCATGACGTTAGGACCAAATTTTACATGCTCCGTTACGGTGGCAATAGCGGCCATGTAAGGTATTGAATGGAGCCTTCTTGAATCAAATCTCGCAAAGAATTCCGGAATACCCAAGTAGTAAAGACCGGAATTATCAGCTCTTTTAGCCATCTCCATGTACTCTTTAAAAACTTCATGATTTACTTTTTCGGCTTTTACGCGAATATTGTAACCTAGCTTTTTTTCTGACATCAGTTTGGATAGGAAAAAAGAATATTTAAAGTTTTCTTTTTTATGGATTTTGCACATAAATTCGAAACAAACTTTAAAACAAATTTAATATGAGTGTAAAGCTTGTCGCTCATAAGATTTTTTTCAATTCCTTTAGGTCTGATATCACGTAGTCGGCAACTTTAGATATCCTTCTTTTCATAATTCCCGTAAATTGAATAGCCTTGAATCCATTTTCCTTCGCTTTATCCACATCTTCTACCGGGCGGTCACCGATTATCAACGCTTGAGAGGGCTGAACCCCGATATTGCGTAAATCTTGCGATAATTTTTTGTAAATAGTTCCATCAACTTTTTCCATACCCTTGTAGCTCAAATCCATATCTCCATTGCTTTTAATTTTGCCGTAATTGGTTATTATCTCAGAAAAATAAGTGGTTAAGTCAAAGAGGCTTAAAAGATGTGGATAACCCTTTAGCATTCCTTCGCTCCCCACGTCTGAGACTATATTGACGCTTATCTCCTTGTTTTTTAAATATGTGAGACATTCTTTAATCCCATCCGCAGGTTTTAAAAACCTAAAATTTCTCCTACGAAAAAGCTCGATAGCCTCTCGATTGTTGTCGAGAATATAAGAAAAAAATTTTTGCATGTCTGTCTCTTGAAGACGTTTAAGGCGGTAATGTCTTTTCCAAAACTCTATTTCGTGCCCTATACCATCCATCAACCGCTCATCATATTCATGTTCTGCTATTAATTCATCGAAACGCGCTAATTTCTCATTGATGACTTCCGGTTTTCCCAGTTTAGTATAAATTTCATTTATCGTCTCCACCCAACCCTGATAATTTTTGGTTGGATCCATTATTGTTCCTCCCATGTCAAACCCACACCAACGAATTGAGATACTCATTTGGTTCCCCCAAGTTCTAGAAAAACTTTCGCGAGGGCGTCTGCAAATTCGGGATCATTTATATGGGCCTTAACCTCTACATAACGGACACTTGGATCTAACCTTTTCTTGAGTTCAGCCACGAATTCTTTTCTAGTTTTGGGATCATAAAACCCGGCTGGAGAATCTACTTTATCATATCTTGAAAAACCTTCGGTTGGGATGACCACGGCCCTAGGTCCTTTCCCTTTATTAATTTTTTCACTTATCGTCTCCGCTAATTTTAAAGCTTCGTTCCTTTCAGTTTTTACCACGAAAAGCGAGGGGTTGTGCATATGTGCCTTATGTCCCTTAAACTTTGGTGGTATCTGGCCAGCCGGAAAAGAGATAAAATCGGCACATCCTGGCGCGATAACATGTGGTATTCCAATCTCGCCCGCGGCTTCTAGCCTATCTGGGCCGGAGTCAAACATTCCTCCAGGGTCAAATAAATTGCTATAAACTTCTTGGACGGCTAAGTCAATAACACCCCCATTGATTTCGCCACTTTTTACTAGCTCTTCCAAACCTTTGCCGCCGCTGCCTACAGCGTGGAAATTAACCACTTCATAACCCTTACTTTCTAGGATTTTTTTGATCATCTTAGCGGCGATGAATTGCTCTCCTGTCAGCGATATTCCGACCAGCGGTATCTTAGCAGCTTCGGGAATATCAAAACTAGCCATGCCTGCAACAGCGGCCGCAGCGTTTGCCAAAATTTTCTTGCTAATTCTATTTAGTCCGAAGATATCTGTAACTGAATAAATCATGGTAATATCTTTAGTCCCTACGTATGGCCTCACATCTCTAGAAGCCATCGTTGAAACCATAACCTTTGGAAACCCGACTGGAAGGGCCTTCAGGACCGTTGAGGCAGTAGTCGTCCCGAACGAACCTCCGATGGAGATAACACCACCGATTTTTCCATCCTCATATAAATCCTTCGCAATTTTTGAAAGTCCCTTTGCCATAACTTCTGAGGCTTTACCTTCGTCTCTCTGCGATGCTAGAGTACTTATACTTGAACCTGCGGCACGTGCAATTTCATGTCGAGATATATCGGCTTTCAGTTGAGGTTCATCTAGCACGCCGTCATCGCCTATAATGACGTTGTGTCCCATTCTCTCGATGATTTTCTTGACATATTCTGCTTCAGCGCCTTTAGTGTCGAGCGTGGCAATCAGGAGAATGTTTTTTTTATTAGCAGTCATAATCTCACCTTTTTTTTAACTCTCATACGTATTAGCTTTTTATTTATTTTTAACTTCAACGTTTACTTCTTCGGCTTTTACCAGAATGTTGTAAACTAGCTTTTTTTCTGACATCAATTTAAATCAGAAAAAGCTTACTTAAAGTTTCCGTAGCATAATCCCGCTCGCTAAAAAATTTATATGGCACAAATTAAAACTAAAATTATGGCACAAAAACTTGGTATTGCATTTAACGTGAAAGAATTAAACGCCAGGCCACATCACTTAAAAAATTACTATGAAATAGCAGAAAGGGCTGATGAAGTTGGTTTGTATTACTTTGCTTTTCCAAATATGGTGTCAAGGGGAATGGCTGGCGTCGAGACATTCGCTTACATATCAGCTATCGCTGCGCGAACGCGAAATGTCAAGATAGGGACCGATGTTTGGCAAATACCTTTGTATCATCCTATAATTATTGCATCAAGGGCTGCGACACTAGACCTTATTTCTGAAGGTCGATTTATTTGTGGAGTCGGAACTGGATGGAGGCCAAAAGAGCACGAAACCTTGGGAGTACCATGGCATGAAAGATGGGAACGATTTGATGAAACTATTGAGATAGTTAAAAAACTGTGGACAGAACCAACCGTCACTTACCATGGAAAGTTTTTCACCCTTGAGGATGTTGTTTGCCTTAAACCGATTCAAGAACCTCATCCCCCGATATGGGTAGGAGGGAGCTCCAATACTGCCCTAAGAAGAGCTGCAAAATACGGCGATGCTTGGGGCGGACTTACTTGGCCATTTTGGGGATCCAAAAGAGCAGTAGAATACTCAATAAAGGAACGTATAGAAAAATTAAAGGAATATTGCAAGCAATTTGGAAGAGATCCGGAAACTATTGGAGTTAACCTAAGAGTTCATGCGAATATTAATCCTAACCGCGAAAAGGCTATTGAGGACGCGATGAATCACTTTATTGGTGTTAGGAAGGGACGTGTTGGCGGTGGCGGGCCTGCGGAATATCAAATAAAATCGGGTGTTTGGGGGCCTGCCGAGGGAATAATTGAAAAAATAAAGGAGCTCTATAAACTAGGCGCTGATTTGGTGGTACTATGGATTATGACAACTGATCTGAAGACCCAGTGGGAAAGAGTTGAAAAAGAAATAATCCCATCAATGTAATTTTCGAAAAATTAGTACTTATTAAAGAATCCTTCTAACTATCGGTTTTTAATTAATCACTTTGACGCTCTTTCTGAGCTATTTCGAAAAAAACTTCCATTATAATGTGTGCGAGCTCCGGGTCATTAATATGCATATCAACTTCTAAATATCGGATATTTGATTTTAGCCCACTCTTAAGTTTTGATATGAAAGTCGCATCTGCTTCAGAATCAAAAAGTGGTCCACCTTCTTTTCCATAAATAGAAAATCCTTTAAGCGGGATAATTACAGCTGTAGGTCCTTCAGATTTATTGATTTTTTCACACATAAATTTCGCCAGTGGTATAAGTTCATCTGCTGTGGCCCTAACTAAAAGAACAGATGGGTTGTGGAAGTGATATTTACGTTTCTTAAATTTAGGTGGTATCGGTATAGGAGCGGAAAACAAATCTGCTCCGCCCGGCACTATGATGTGGGGTAAACCCATTTTACCAGCCGCTTCTAATCCCCCCGATCCAATAATGGTTTCATCAACTCCAAGTAATTCATAAAGACCGCTAATAGCCACATCTATGACTCCTCCATTGATTACACCACTTTCAACGAGTTCATCTAAAGACGTTCTCCCCCAGTAACCGTGAAAAGCGGCAAACTCATAGCCCTCCTTTTCCAATGCATTTTTGATTCGGATAATCTGATCCTGCAAAATACCGAAAGAAGTTACACCAACAAGCGGCCTCTGAACATCGTATTGGATATCAACAAATGCCATAGCTGAAATGGCCTTGGCAGCATTTGCTAAAATTCTTCTGTTAACTCTATTTAGTCCGCCCACTATGTCTGTTACCGAATTGAACATAATTATGTCTTTAGATCCAACATATTGTTTCGTATCTCCAGAAGCCATAGATGAAACCATAATCTTCGGCACACCAATTGGGAGGGCCCGCATAGCTGCTGTGCCAACAAAAGTGCCCATTGCACCGCCAATAGAGATTATCCCATCAAGTTTTCCATCATTGTAAAGTTTTTGCACGATTTTAGTAACTCCATTTGCCATAATCTCTGAAGCCCTTCCCCTACCTAGTTTCGCTAAACCGTGTATGCCTGAGTAAAAACCTGCAGCCCTTGCAATTTCGTCGCTAGAGATTTGGCCTTTGAGCTGAGGTTCGCGCAAAGAACTGGTGTCAATTATTGTAACATTATTTTGTTGAGCCTCAATAGAACTCTTGAGATATTCAGCTTCAGGGCCTTTAGTATCTAGTGAAATGATTAAAACAATATTTTTTGGCATCAAATTACTTGTATTTAATAACATTAAAAATATTATGGATTTTTTATAAAAATTCCCTTAATTTTAAGGAAGTGGCGAAGATTTTTATTGATAATAGTGCATTTTTAATCAATAACTTATCACAGGGAGTATATGCGAAGCTTTGAAGAAGTGGTAATTGTCAGCGGCGTCAGAACGGCTATAGGAAACTTTGGCGGTTCATTAAAGGACATACCCGTCGTGAGATTAGGTAGTTTGGTTATCAAGGGAGCATTGAAAAGAGCGGGTTTGAGACCCGTATCCAGCGAGAGATTAATGCAGTATGCGCCGGAAACCATTGACGCCGGGATGAGCGATCTGGAGAAGGAGTATTACGATTGGGATGAATCGCTCAAGGAAGTGCAAGTCGATGAAGTGATCATGGGAAACGTCCTACAGGGGGGACAGGGGCAGAACACTGCTCGTCAATCGGCCATATATGCAGGCCTTCCAAAGGAAACCAGCGCCTACACGGTGAACAAGATTTGTGCGTCAGGTTTAAAGGCAATTGCACTGGGGGAGCAGGCGATACGACTCGGTGAAGCCGAGATAATCGTAGCGGGTGGGATGGAGAACATGAGCCAAGCCCCTTATGTTTTGCCCAAAGCTCGCTGGGGATATAGAATAAGTAGCAATGCTTTAGCCGAAGCGATCGACCTCATGGTTTACGATGGTCTCTGGGAAATATTCTATGGTTATCACATGGGGATGACTGCCGAGAACATTGCTGAGAAATATAAGATTTCGAGGAGGGAGCAGGATGAGCTTGGGCTCCTCAGCCATCAGCGGGCACTGAAGGCGATAGCCGAAGGGATTTTTGAGCAGGAAATAGTTCCCGTGATGGTTCCCCAGCGGAAGGGACCACCGCTTTCGTTCAGCACAGATGAGCACCCCAGAGAGACTAGTTTGGAGTTGATGGCCAAACTCCCGCCCGTGTTTAAAAAAGACGGAACGGTTACGGCTGGGAACTCATCTGGAATCACCGACGCGGCTGCCGCTGTGGTGTTGATGTCGAAGGCGAAAGCCGAGGAGCTGGAACTTGAGTCGTGGGCAACCATCAAATCCTACGCATCAGGGGGCGTAGATCCGGCTTACATGGGATTGGGTGTTGTCCCCGCGGTGAAAAAGGCGCTAGATAAAGTGGGATTGCAAATTGGAGATTTGGATGTTATTGAACTGAATGAGGCGTTCGCAGCGCAAGCGATAGCTGTCATGCGGGAATTAGGACTTAGTTTGGATAAAACCAACCTTCATGGAAGTGGCATCTCGTTAGGGCATCCGATTGGCTGCACGGGGGCCAGACTTTTGGTGACCATTATACACGAAATGAAAAGGAGGAACTTGGGAAGGGGGCTAGTGACCATGTGCATCGGTGGTGGCCAAGGGATGGCGATGGTGTTAGAAAGGAGTTAACGAGGATAAATGATTTCAACACCCGAATTCATCGAACACCCCACTATTTCCGTTTCCAGAGCGAATAGATGACGAGGACCGACGGCAGAATCACTAAAGCTGCAACGAACGCGTAGAAAATCACAATCGCTGTCAGCGTTCCGAACTTCATAATAGCGGGCATAGCCGAGAGTGCCAGTACACCAAAGACTCCAATCGTAGTCGCAGCCGCAGCCAATAATGCGGTGCCGACTCTCATGACGGTAGTTCGGATTGCTCTTTGGAGCTCAAGCTTGCGTCGCCTGCGCTCCTCTCTGAACCTATGAATGACATGGATGGCATAATCGATTCCTATACCTATGATCAACGCTGATATACCCATTGTCAACACATCAAGCGACCAACCCAACGCGCGGAGCGTGCCGAACTCCCAGCCAACTGTTAAAAGCATCGGCAACAGCGCTATGCCACCTAAAATAGGTGAGCGAAAGACGACAATCAAGACTATCAGACAAAGCAAAAAGGCAAGTATCGTCGTTCGTATCATATTTGATGATATTCCACCAACGATATCACTGATGATGACCGGCTCTCCGCCCACGGCCGGTTCGCCATCGATGCTCAGGTCCAAAGAATTACCCATATTTTCTTTTACGTGGTCCCTGATTATTCGAGTGGCCTCCGCCATATCCCGGTCAGTTCTCGCGTTCACGTAAAAGTAAATCGCTGCTTTATCATCACTCAAGAGTTTTTTCAGCTGAGTTGAATCGAGGTTCTTGATTACCGTCTCAACCGCATCCTTTGATGGTGGGATGCCGCCTGCAATTTGATAGACGATGGTCGCCAAACTCATTGAATCTCTAATTAAATTGTCCCCTTTAGAGAGCACTGAGTTTTCTAGGTCAAACATCGCCTGCAATCCTTGGGGACTCTTAATCTCCCCTTTCGCTAAAACGATGATTACCGATTGCCCACCGAACTGCTCTTCTATCTCGCTCATCGTAGCCATGGAGGGAACGTCCGCAGGGAGGAAGCTCTCAAAAGACATAGTTGTGGAAATACCGTAAGCAGAAAATGCGCATATCGCGGTCACAAGGACCGTTACTGCCACTATCGATTTCCCGTGACGCTCAACCCCAATCACCGCTGTTGATAATAACTTGTCGACCCGCTTCCCACGTCTTGCTGCTAGCTTCCTTTTCACTTTCTTTCCTCTTCGGTCACGCAGCAGTAGCATAGCCGGCAAAAATATCGTTGCGAGCAAGAAGGTGGAAGCGATACCGAGCGCAGCAAAAGCTCCGAGCGTGCTTATCGC
>CAYFPZ010000085.1:0-10257 GCA_964345105.1 Hadarchaeota archaeon (SeqCode) | reverse complement strand
GCCAGCTTCCCAAGCTCTCCGGCCTTTAACATGTCGATGTAGAGTTTGGCTCCAGTGAGGGGATCTCTCAGCTCGTGGGAAACTATGTCTAAGAATTCGGATTTCATTTGGTCAGCTTTAGTAACTTCCTCGTAAGCTCGCTCCAGCTCTGCGATCTTCTCCTTCACCTTTTGTTCGAGCTCCTCCCTACTTAGGAGCGTTAATTTTTCCCTCTCTAGGACACCAGAAGGCATAGCTTTTGCGACATATGCATCCATCCCTACTTCGTGCAGGAATTGCCCGTGCCTTTCGAACAAACTAGAGGCTGCCTTCGAAATCAATTTATTTGCCCGTTTAACGCCGAGCCCCTGCTGAATGAGAGGATAACAGACCCCCATGACGCTCGAGAAAGCCGAGATTACTCGCTTCGCCCTTTCCTCAGAGGGGTAGAGAGCCGTTCTGCTGTAGACCTCGCCCAACTTCACGCTACCGTCATCTGTGATCTTAAGTGCTCCAACTACGGGGTCATCCCTGCCAAGTTTTTCAATCTTGCCCCTTATCGCCCGCAGGGTTTTCCCATTACACTCCCACAGAAGCGGTTCAAGCACATCTCCAAATAGCAACATGGGTAACTCATTTTTTTGCACTATCCCACCATAGAGCTGAGCGCTAGCAGCTATGGTCTTGTCGTAGACCTCCCTAGCCCGCTTGGGCGAGGTAACCGCGGCGTAGAGGTCAATCAACCTCGTGTTCAGGTCTAAAAAAGTAGTGGAGAACTCTCGGATCTTCTCCGTCTCGCGAATTTTATCAAAGTTTTTTCTCAATGCTCCCGCATCCAACATCCCGTCCTTCGTCGGCTCGTGGCCCTCTAGGAGGGCGGGGTGCTCCTCGGCACACCGAGCCAAGAGGTCTTTGACGCCGCTAATGCCGATAGCTGGGACTATGCGCGCAAGGAGTCCGTTCGTCAGACCTAAATATGCCCCGAGTGCCCGGATGTCGTCGCGCAGCAGTAACTCCTCTGGCGCCGCTACCGGTGGCCGCGTTGCGAAGTAAAATTTTCTTTCTCCAATCGTCAAGCTCACGAATGCAAATGCCCAGATGCTCACGTAGCCAACGCTGAGCCAACTGAACTCTCTCGTGAGTGGCTGAAGCAAGTCCAACAAATAAACTGGAGTGCCAATGAATACTAGCAGGATCATGCCAACAAAATAATGTTCCGCATATTTGGAAAGTACTTTAAACATAGAAACTCCGTGAACTTCCTTGACCATCTTGCCCCACAAAAATCCCCCTGCAACGATTAGCGAGAGCCCAGCTACCCAAATAGCCGCCGCGATGTATACTAAACCAGAGCCAGGGGAGAGAAGGGTGTCCACCGCCTCAACGATTGCGAAGATGAGGAAACCGATCGCTCCAAACGCCATTAACTTGTGCCCGAGCGGGCCCTGCATTAACCGTGCATTTTCGATTGTGTATCGCGCGAACGCTATCGTAGCTAGTAAAAAAAAGGCTCCTATTAAGTACGTGAGGATTTCGATGATGCTCATCCTCCCAACCTCCTAAAGCTTCCCATTACACTTTTGAGAAACGTGCTTTTAATCTATGCACGAAACTGTCAAGGAATCTCATTTATTCGACTATAAATAAACTAGGAATTAATAGTCCAAGTAGATATGAGTTTCCAAGAATTCCCGAATTTTATTTGTGGGGATGTCAATCTAGTTCAATTTTCCTTCCACTGGCGTCTCGCGTGAAAATTCCAAATTCGTCTTTTATTTTCCTTAACTTATCCGAAGAAAAGATTGGGCCATCAATGCAAACTCTGTAAGGCCCTATACAACAGCTCCCACACAATCCAACCGAACACTTCATCATTCGCTCTAAAGAGACTTGCAGAGGGATTTTGTATTTTTCTGAAAGATCAAATGTCTTTTTCAGCATCAGCTCAGGCCCGCATGCGAGTATACAATCGAATTTTGTTCTTTCCAGCATGTCTTCTAACACTTCGGTGGCTAGGCCTTTCACCCCCGCTGAGTCATCCTCTGTGGTTATCTTCAGTTCCACATCCAACTTCTCAAGCCTTGATCTGAAAAGGAGTTCATCGGATGTCTTCGCGCCCAGAATCACGGTGACTTTCTTGCCTTCGGACAAAGCTACCTCCGCGCCAAACGCCAAGGGAGCCACGCCATATCCGCCTCCAACCATCAGAAGTCTGTTTCCAGAGAGATCGAACCAATTTCCATATGGTCCCCTAACTCCAATCTGGTCACCTTTCCCTAGCTCGTGAAGCCGTGCAGTCGCATCGCCCACTTTTGCCACAGCCAACCCTAGCTCGCCGTTTTTATCCGCCTTCGACACGCTCATCGGTATCTCATCTGTTCCGATTACCCAAAGCATGACAAACTGCCCTGGTCGGACTTTTGACGAAATATCCGGGCAATCAACGTAGAAAGTTCTGGTTGTAGGGGTCTCCTTCACGACTCTGCTTATCGGCAAGACCTTTGGCCTATGAACTACTTCGCGGAATAAATCGTCCATAACCAGCTTTTCCAACAACCTCACCATCCTCAAATACCACCTCACCCCGGACGAGAGTCATGAAAGGTTTTCCGATGACCCCATATCCCTCGAAAGGGGTGAATTTGGTTTTCCCATGGAGTTCTTCCCCCTTGATTTTCCATTTCTTCCTTTGATGCAAGGCTACAAAATCTGCATCGGCCCCCGGTTTGATTATCCCCTTAGGCATTCCGGACTTGCCGCGGAGGCCGAAGATTTTTGCTGGCATTGTGCACATCGCCTCGACCAATCTGAAAATAGACAACTTCCTTTTTCGAACTAAGGTGTGAATGAGTGGAAGCGAGGTTTCAACTCCAGCGATGCCGGGTGGAGACTCCCATATGTTCATCCGGCCTTTTTCCTTTTCCTTCAGTGCATGGGGGGCATGATCGCTGGCCACAATATCGACCTTTCCATTCCGCAGTGCACTCAAAACTGCGAGCCTATCCGCTGGGGACCGAAGTGGGGGCAAAGTCTGTGCGAACGGTCCAAGCTTGCTTAGATGATTTGATGAAAGAAGGAGGTGGTGGGGAGTCACCTCACACGTCACCTCTCCAGCACTTTTTGCCTTCGCGATTAGATTTATCGATTCACTCGTTGTTACGTGGCAGAGGTGTAGAGGTGCACCATGTACCAAGCGCAACAGGCGAGTTATCTCAAAGATTTCAGCCAGTTTGGGTCGACACCTGATGAATTCCTTGATGTCCTTACCTTGAGGCTTGAATTTTTTGAGCACGACGGGATCCTCTGCATGAGCTGAAATGGTTAAGTCAAGTCCTAGAAAATTGGGAATCGCCGAATCACCTTGAGATTCAGTGTAAACTTTAAACGACGCGGCGCCCGACTTTGCGAGTTTGGCTCCTTCATCCAAATCGTCGGGCAGGAGGGCGTGCAAACCAAAATCTACACATGACTTACTCCCTGCTATTTTTATCTTCTCCTTGAATCTCTTCAACAAGTTGGTCGGAGGGACGCAGTTTGGCATGTCGCAGACCGTGGTTACCCCTCCAGCAGCTGCGGCTCTCGACCCGCTAGCGAAGTCTTCCTTCCACGTTAAACCCGGGTCCCTGAAATGAACGTGAACGTCCACGATACCCGGAAGAAGCAACGCCCCCTCTAAATTTATTTTTTTGTCTGCTGGCGGAAGATGATTTTTACGAATCGCAACTATTTTACCCTTATCAATAACAACCCCCGCCTCAACAAGTAAACCCTGATATGGAATTTTGGCGTTTTCCAGGCAGAGGTCTACTGCGCCCAACTTCTCCCCCGCTGTAAATGAATCTACCAAGAAATATAAGTAATCAGATAGCCGCTAGAATCGGAATTTGCGCCCCAAAAACACTCAACCTGAAAGTTTAATATGATGGATTTTGAGAATTTAGCGAGGTATCGGATTGAGGCTTAAAGGCCGAGATATCATTTCCCTTGAAGACCTATCAAACGATGAAATTTCATTTATCTTTAATACCGCCGATAAATTCGGGCCAATCGCCAAAGGGAAAAAGAAATCAAGTGCCCTAGCCGGGAAAGTAATGGCGGCGCTATTCTTTGAACCGAGCACCCGCACGAGACTGAGTTTCGAATCGGCGATGAAACGACTTGGTGGAAGCGTCATTGGTTTTGCCGAACCCACTACAAGCTCGATTGCTAAGGGAGAAACTCTTGCTGACACTGTAAAAACAGTCGAGAAGTACTCCGACGTAATCGTGATCAGGCACCCGAAAATGGGGGCTGCGAGGCTGGCGGCGGAAGTGGCCGAGATACCCGTAATCAACGCTGGCGATGGGGCCGGACACCACCCGACTCAGACCATGCTCGACTTATACACGATTAGAAAAACTATGGGTAAATTTAAAAATCTGAACATTGGCTTAATCGGCGACCTGAAATACGGGCGCACGGTTCATTCGCTCGCATATGCCGCCTCAAGGTTCAATAACAAACTGTTCTTGATATCACCGCCCGGACTAGAGATGCCCCGGGAGATTGTCGGTGACCTCTCCGCCCAAGGGAAGGAGATATCTGAAACTTCTGACCTAATCGAGGTAATCTCCAAGCTGGACGTTCTATACGTCACCCGAATTCAAAAAGAGCGGTTCTCAGACCCAGCGGAGTACGCTAAGGTAAAAAATACCTATAAAATCGAGCTTAAAACACTTGAAACAGCGAAGCCAAATTTGTGTATTCTACACCCACTACCCAGAGTTGATGAGATATCCTCCGAGCTCGATTCCTCGCCTTACGCTAAGTACTTCGACCAAGTTTTTTACGGAGTTGTCATCCGAGCGGCAATTCTCTCGCTTTTATTGGGGTGACACGATGGGGAAAGTTGAGAAGGAGTTGAGGGTCAGCAAAATAAAAACGGGGACCGTGATAGACCACATCACCTCCGGAAAGGCCCTAGCGGTACTCAGAATCCTAAACATTACCGGGCAGACCGGTGCGATCATCTCGGTCTTAATGAACGTCCCAAGCAAGATGCACGGCAAGAAAGACGTAATCAAAGTCGAGAACCGAAAACTGACGGAAGAAGAGGTGAACAAGATAGCTTTGGCGGCACCAGATGCCACTATCAACATCATTAAAGATTTCAAGGTAACCGAAAAGAAGAGTGTCGAACTTCCGAAATTTATCGAAGGGATAGTCAAGTGCTCCAATCCCGGTTGCATCACGAACACTTCCGAACCAGCCATTCCTAGGTTCAGGATTGTCAGCAAGACCCCTGTCAACCTCAGATGCGTTTACTGTGAGCGGATAACCGGGGAAAAAGAGTTGTTGGCCCAATTTTGAGGTTTTCATTTGATCGGGAAAAGATTCAAAGAAAGAATGTTGAGAAAATCCGAGAATAATGAGTCTAGATTGATTTTAGCGCTTGACGTTCCAAAGGAGCAAGTGCAAAAACTTTTGGAAGATATCTCAAGCTACGTCACCGCGGTCAAAATTGGGTACCCGCTGGTCTTAGAAGCAGGCTTAGAGATGGTTTCGAAAATCAAGGAAGCGAGCGACCTTCCGATCATAGCAGACTTCAAGATTGCAGATGTCCCGCACACCAACCAGCGGATCGCGCGCTGCGCCTACGATGCTGGGGCTGACGCTGTTATCGCGCACGCATTCGTCGGTCGGGACAGTTTGGAGGCCATCATCAAAGTTGCCGAGGAAAAAGAAGACAAAGGCGTCATCATCATCCCAAATATGTCTCACCCCGGCGCGAGTATGTTCATTGAGTCTGTTTCGGAACAAATGGCGAAGTTGGCGGTTGATGTCGGCGCCACTGGTGTCATCGGGCCTGCAACGAGACCCAAGGAGATCACGGCACTGAGATCATGGGTGGGTAAGGAGTTGCTGATCCTAACTCCGGGAGTAGGGGCTCAGGGAGCGCAGCCTGGCGACGCAATAAAAAGCGGTGCCGATTTCGAAATTGTCGGAAGGGCAATATACACCGCCAAGAGTCCCGCAAAAATGGCAAAATCGATGCGCGACCAAATTAACGAAAGCATGGGGGAATGAATTTTGGATTCAACCCCTTCAAAAAAAAGCAACGGGGAAAAATGGCAGAAGGCAGCGGTTCTTCTCCATAAGTTAAATGCGATCCAATTTGGCGAGTTCGTTCTGGCCTCGGGAAAGACTAGTCCTTATTACGTTGACTTCAGGCTCGCACCTTCCTATCCAGATGTATTCAACAAACTCGCCAACCTCTGTGTGGATCTGATAAAGCGGGAGATAGACAGGACAATCTATAAGTTCGCTGGAGTGCCATATGCGGGCCTTTCTCTTGCCACGCTTGTGAGCTTCAAACTAAAATCCCCATTAATCTTTGTGAGAAAAGAAAAGAAAACCCATGGCCGCATGAAGATGGTTGAGGGTTTGCTTGAGCGGGGGGACCACGTCGTTTTGATTGACGACCTCGCGACCACTGGAGGAAACATCTTGGACGCGGCCAACGCAATTAGGGCGGAGGGTGGAGTGGTCGAACACGCTGTTGTAATCCTCGATCGAGAAGAGGGAGCCAAGAAGATGTTGGAAACCAACAATATTCATCTACATGCCTGTATGGGAATCGGGGCGGTTGTAAAATATTTGCATGACACGGATCTTCTTGACAAAAAACAATACTCTTTGGTCACGAAATACTTAGCAAGCTTAAGCTGAAACTCCGCTTGATTTTCTTTGTTTATGAGGATTCAAAACCCGTTTTCCAAGCCTCTCTCAATTTTACTAAATCAACATTAAAGATTTGTTTGCCCTTCAGCCCGCAGATTGAAAGATAACCATCATCTTTTACACTGCCTATTTCGTAGCAAACACTACCTTTCATCAACTTTTCGAAATCCTGCTTATGCTGGGATTGAACTTCGACCAAGAACCTGCTATTCGATTCAGAGAACAGAACGAAATCGTCCCTCTTCAATTTTGCTGGAACTTTTCTCAAATCCAACTCAACCCCATAATCGCTGCCCAATGCCATCTCACTAGCTGCGACAGCAAGCCCACCTTCGGAAATATCGTGACAAGCCCTAACGTAACCACGATCGATTGCATCAACAACCGAATTAATGATTCTTTTCGCTTGAGCTGCCCTAACTTTTGGAACACTTTTGCCCACATAGCCGAGCAGTTTGTAGTACTCCGAACCACCTAACTCCGGATAAGTTTCTCCAACGATGTAAATCGAATCCCCCGGCTTCTTGAAGTCTACCGAAACAGCTTTCCCAACGTCCGAGATGACGCCTACAGCAGTTATCAATAAAGTAGGCGTTACCGGGCCCAGTATGGACTCATTGTAGAGGCTATCCTTGCCTGAAATGTAAGGGGCGCCGAAAACTTTGGCAAACTTATAACAAGCTTCGCAAGCGCGCACGAGTGCACCCAGTTGTTCAGCTTTCTCTGGGCTCCCCCACACGAAGTTGTCAAGCAACGCTATTCGCCGACCACCAACTGCAACATTGTTCCTGATTGCTTCTTCGACGTTTGAAGCCGCCATCCAATAAGGGTCAATTCTTCCGTAGCTGGGGTTTATGCCGCAAGAGATCACCACCCCGCGCCGAGAATCCAGCAAAGGTTTTACGATCGCAGCATCATTTGGTCCACCGTACCTTCCATGAAACGGTCTCAGGACGACTTTTTTCCAAGCTTCATTAATTCTTATCAAGCTCTCTTTGCTCTTGATATTCTCTGCAGCCAGTACCCTAAGCAAAATCTCTGCTAGGTTAGCTGGTTGCGCAAATCTAGGTTCGAGCAGCTTCGGTGCCTTCCACTCGGCTACCTTCTTGACCTCAGGCGGAGAGAAAAGGAACCGTAAATTTAAGTCCACGATTTCGTGATCTTGGTATTTGACCACGAGAGAATTACCTCTAACGAATTTTCCAATAGGCGTCGCTTCAACATTTTCTTCTTCAAATATTTTTAACACTCTCTCAAGATTCTTTTCAGGAATGGTTAAAAACATCCTATCCTGTGATTCCGAAATCCAAATTTCCCAAGGTGTCATGCCCGGGAGTTTTAACGGGGCCTTTTCGAGATCCACGACTAGACCACACCCCGATCTAAAAGCGGTTTCACCAGTCGCGCAAGAAATCCCGCCACCACCTAAATCTGTTATACTTGAAGCTAAGTTCTCGTCTCTAACTCTGAGAATCGCCTTCGCCAGTCTATCCTGTAATGGTGGATCAAATGTCAACTCAGCCGCTTTTTCTCCTTTTTCAATCTCCCCGATTTCTGCGGAGGCAAAGGTAACACCGTGAATCCCTTCCTTACCAGTCCTTCCTCCTGCGAGTAACGCCACATCCCCCAGTTTAGTCTTTCTGACGTATTTGTCGACGGGGAGAAGCCCGATGCAACCGCAATACACGATCGGATTTCCGACATAGCTCTCGTCGAAATAAATGGTGCCACCAACGTTTGGAATTTTCATACGATTACCGTACTCTCTGGCCCCCTCCACAACTCCTTCGAAAATAGTTTTCGGGTGCTTTATACCAGGGGGAAGCTTTTTTGAGTAATCCCGCGGGCCAAATCCAAACACACCAGTGCTCGCAATCGGCTGGGCCCAAACCCCCATGATATCCCGTATCAAACCCCCTAAACCGGTTGCCGCTCCACTGAATGGATTGATTGCTGAAGGGTGATTATGGGTTTCAACCTTAGCCGCTATCCCGTAACCACGTTCAAAATCTATGATGCCCGCGTTGTCCTCAAAAACCGAAATACACCAAGGCTGCGAGAGCTCTTTCGTGACTTTTGCTATGAAATCCTTGAAAAGCCTCACCTTTCGCTTACCGAAAAGTACCTCACCCTTAAAGGTCTTGTGATAACAGTGCTCAGACCACGTTTGACCTATGCTCTGGAGTTCTACATCAGTTGGGTTACGTCCTCGTTTCGAGAAATATCGTTTGCATTTTTTCATCTCCTCCAAGTTCAATCCTAGGCCAAGCTCTCGGCTGATTTGCAGAATCTGCTCCTCGCTCGCGCGCAGCAAGTCTACTTCAAACAAACTAAACGGAAGGTCCTTTTTCACATAAAGTTGGGAAGTCAAGTTCTCACAAGGTTAATAACTACAACATGAATTTAAATCCTTTACGCATACGATTTGGCACCTATGATTCATTTGTATTCAAATTTTCCGAATTCACTTCTAATTGTCAACTTGTTTTTTCCATCGCTCTTCTCGCATCTCCCAACTACTTTTGCCTCCAAACCAAATCTCTCAGCAACGCCTAAAATCTCCTCTGCGCCTCTTTTTCTTACCATTACTTCAAAGCCTACGCCCATGTTGAAATCTTCGAACATTTCTCGCCAGCTCACCTTCGCCTCTCTCTGAATCAACCGAAATATTGAATCCGGCTCAACTAAGTCATCTTTGATGTAATGAACGTCCCTACCTAATTTCAAACACTTTGTCTGCCCACCACCCGTATTGTGAACTAAACCAGTTATTTGGCCGCCATGCCTCTCAAGAATCCTCGCAATCACTGGAGCAAAAATCCTTGTTGGAGACAAAATGGCCTCGCCTACCGTCATGTCTAGTTCATCGAGGTATTCATCGAACGAGAATCTGCCATAATAACCTTTGCCATCAGGATTTTTAAGTTCAGGATACTTGCGTTCGTACTCACATTTCATCAGACAATGTCTCGCAAGAGTTATTCCGTTGCACATTATCCCGCTATTTTCGTGCTCCTCGTGCTTTGTCTTTCCACCGCTTCTCAGGCCAATGATGACATCGCCTGGTTTGATTTTGCTCCCATTTATGACCTCTGATAATTTAACGCGGGCGCTTATTGTGCCTGAGACATCCAAGGTTCGAAGCTGATCGGGTAGATCAGCAGTCTCACCTCCTAGGAATAAGATTTTTATCCCGTGCCTTTTCAGTACCCCAAAGCATTTTTTAAACCCAGAATTAAGTGCGACGAGAAATTCTTTCTTCGGAAGCCTGAATGTATTTATTGCAACATAGTCGACGAATCCAACCACCTGAGCGCCAACGCAGATGATATCATCCACGTTCATCGCTACGACATCTTGGGCGATACTTTCAAACCACTTGAACTCACCTGTTTCTTTACAGTGGAGATAGTTTTGAATCGGTTTACTACCAGCACCATCGGTATGCAAAAGTACCCCGTATCCACGTAACTGAGGGTCTTTGCCCACGACACAGAAAGCTTGCGGGAAAAGATTCTGAACGGTCGCCCTGAAGGTTTCGATACCTCTTTTCCGCAC
>CAYFPZ010000084.1:0-6063 GCA_964345105.1 Hadarchaeota archaeon (SeqCode) | reverse complement strand
GGGAGTGTTCTCAACCACGTCCTGCTCCACCAGACCGTTGTCGGGCTCGAGGCGAAAAAACAATTTGAGCTCGCGGGTGATTATCCTGATGTAATGTTCGGTTGCGTTGGGGGTGGGAGTAACTTTTCGGGTGCTGTATTCCCTTTCATTGCGGACAAGCTGACGGGGAAAAAGCCAGAGCTAAGGGCTGTGGCGTGTGAGCCAAAAGCGTGCCCGACCCTGACGAAGGGCCCATATATGTACGACCACGGTGACACTGCCAGGATGACTCCTCTGCTCATGATGTACACTCTCGGGCATGGATTCATTCCGCCGCCAATCCATGCAGGTGGACTGCGATATCACGGCGATGCCCCCCTGCTATGTAAACTCGTGAAAGAAAAAGTCGTCGATGCGACAGCCTTCCACCAGAACGAGGTGTTTAAAGCGGCAATTACTTTCGCCCAAACAGAGGGCATTCTCGTGGCCCCGGAAACTTCACACTGCGTGAAAGGAGCGATTGACGAGGCGCTGCGGTGTAAGAAGACTGGCGAGGAAAAAGTCATTTTCTTCGCGAACAGCGGGCACGGGCACTTCGACCTCGCTGCCTACGACGCTTACCTGCACGGCAAGCTCACCAATTACGAATATCCTTCTAAATTAGTGAAGGAAGCTTTGAAGAAGGTGCCAAAGGTTTGAAGTAAGTGAACGCGACCGGTAGCGTTCGTCCTCATAAACGCGGATGTTGGGAAATTCCAAAAATGGATTTTGAGTTGCCTCAGTCCGCCCATCATCAAATCATCGCAGAATGCTCAGACGATGTGTGACATCATCGGCGTTTGGAATTGAGTTTTTTGGGGATAAGAATTTTGCGAACGTAGGGTGCGCGATTTCGTCTAACGATTAATAGCCGAACATCTTTTCCGGCTTCGGGATTTCAGGTACCCTGACTGCTGGCAGAACCTTCGCGATAGCCCGTTCGAAGTCCTTCCTATCGACCTGTTCCCGCCCCTCACGGATGGCAAACATGCCAGCTTCGGTGCAGATAGCTTTGATATCGGCACCCGTCGCTTGTTCGGTCCGCTTCGCGAGTTCCTTCACGTTCACGTTCTTCGCGATGTTCATCCCCTTCACGTGAATTTTGAAGATGGTAATTCGTGCCTCAGCATCAGGCAGAGGGAAGAAAATAAGTCTATCGAAGCGCCCGGGGCGGAGCAGCGCTGGATCGAGTATGTCCGGACGATTGGTCGCTGCTAGGATTTTGACATCTCCTCGGGGTTCGAACCCATCTACCTCTGCCAAAAACTGCATGAGCGTGCGGTGAACCTCACGGTCTCCGCTCGTCGAGGTGTCGAGGCGACGGGCCGCTATCGCGTCCAGCTCATCGACGAAGATAATTGAGGGCGCCTTCTCTTGGGCAAGTTCAAACATCTCGCGCACCATCCGAGCTCCCTCCCCTATGTATTTCTGCACGAGTTCTGAGCCTATCACGCGGATGAATGTCGCGCGGGTTTCGTGGGCGACCGCTCGAGCAAGCAGGGTTTTTCCAGTCCCCGGGGGCCCGTAAAGAAGCACTCCTTTGGGCGGCTCTATCCCTACCTTCTTGAAGAGCTTCGGTTTGAGCATCGGTAGTTCAACGCTTTCTCGAATTTCTTGAATTTGGTCCTCCAGCCCACCCACATCGCTATAGCTGACATCAGGCGCTTCCTCGATCTCCATCCCCAGCACGAGCGGGTCCTTCTTCGAGGGTAGCACTTCCATTATACTGAAGTTACGCTGGTTTAGCGCGACTCGCACTCCAGGCTTGAGCTCTTCAGGCTTGATGAATTGTGACGCAGTGACGACGAAATGCGGGCCAGCGCTACTTCGCACTACTGCGCGCCCATCTTCGAGCATATCCAGCAAGGTTGCGGAAATAAGTGGTGGCGCACGCATGCGGTCGAACTCGGCACGGAGGCTCCGGACCTCTTGCTCGATCTTTATATACTGAGTTTCGAACGCACGTTTTTCATGCTCCAAGTCGCGGACTCGACTCTCTAGGCTGTGAATGTAGTCGGTGACGTAGGTTTTGTCGAAAGTGTTAGCTTTCGACTCCTTAGGTTTGGTTGCGTCTGGCAATTTTCTCTCTCCTTTAGATACTCTGTTAAAGTATAGGTTAAAAACTTTCAGTGGAAACAATGGTTAAGAATAAGCAGATGTTTTTCGACTATCCCCTACCTTTTTTGATTTGAGCACGATAATTTACATGGTGCCATATGCGCGTCGTGCTCGCCGAACGCCGCTCGCCGGGCGAAAAATCTGGCTTGGAGGAGCTTGTAGCTTTAGCGCGAACGCTAAACTATGAAGTCGTAGGAGTGCTCGAGCAGGTACGGAAGCCAGACCCTGCTTACTTAATAGGCAAAGGCAAGGTTCAAGAGCTCGCGGATTTAGCCCGCTCGAGGGGGGCCGACCGCGTCGTCTTTAACAACCAGCTCACCCCCTCACAGGCCTACAAGCTATCGCGGCTCGTGGGAGTCGGGGTCATCGATCGCTTCCAGCTTATCCTAGAAATATTCGCGATGCGCGCGGGGTCACCCGAGGCGAAGCTTCAGGTTGAGTACGCTAGGTTGAGCTATGAGATGCCGAGAATTCGAGAACAGGTGCGAGCACTCATGTCAGTCGAACAGCCGGGTTTGATGGGTGGGGGTGAGTACGAGGTGGATGTTCGCTATGACATGGTCAAGCGGAAGCTCGTGAATCTGAGGCGAAAACTCAAGTCGATCGCTAGCGTGCGGGAGCAGCGACGGAAGCGCAGGCACAAGAGGGGGTTCAAGCTTGTAGCGATAGCGGGTTATACCAATGCAGGTAAGTCAACGCTGCTCAACGCGCTCACCACTGCGAACGCCGAGGTGGACGATATGCTTTTTACCACCCTAATGCCCCGCACACGGGCGATGCGTGCGAGCCGAATGATTTTGCTAACTGACACCGTGGGCTTCATCGACGGTTTGCCCCCGTGGCTGGTTGAGGCCTTCAAGGCAACGCTTGAGGAGATCTACCTCGCCGACCTCGCAGTGCTCGTACTCGATGTCGCCGAACCCTTGCCCGAAATTCTCCGAAAGTTTCGGGCATCCCGTGAGGTGCTGGCGGAGTACCCCGTGAAGGTGGTCGCGGCCCTCAACAAGGTCGATCTCATCCCGCGCGAGGAACTCGAACGCAAGCTCAAGACCTTGAACGACGTAACGATGTTTACTATCCCCATATCGGCGCTTAAGGGCACCAACCTGAGTTCGCTCATCGAAATAATAAGGACGAACGTTTTCGGGAGTGGGGCGCCTGCTTGAAATAGTCGACAAAAATACTATCGAAACACTCAAGTGCTTGTTAAAATAATAAAAAAAAATGCTGAAAATTATAAGTTTGATGATTTTAATGTTGCAGTAGCGCATCGGCATCATTTGGGGTTGCTACATCAGTCGTTTTCATCAATATGCTTTTTATTAGCTCTGAACTTTGAAAAAAAGGTTTTTCAGTGGATAATTTAGATTAATATCAGTTAAAAGGTAAAAAAACCAAAAAAACCCAATAACAAGCCACGATTTTCGCATTTTTCGGACGTTAAGTACGTTAATTATATTTATTAGTTTTTACAAATTAATAAGAATATTAATAGTAGCTAATTAGGTGGATAAAATGAACAAAAAAATTAGCCGTAGGAAAGCTAAGAAAGTTGGTAAAAAGCGTGCTGAAATAAAAAAGGAATCTCATCCAAAGCCATCGGATGATCCTGTTTTAACGGGGATTCTAATCCGGATAGCTGGCGTCCGTGGGTATGATATAGCTAAAGAGCTCGTAGGAAACGAAATCACAGACGATGAGATAGCGAAGCGGTTGGGCATCCGAGTAAATCTTGTGCGGAAAATCCTCTACAGCCTATACGAGAACCGCGTGGTGAGCTACCGCAGGGTTCGGGACGAGCAAAGCGGGTGGTACGTCTATTACTGGCGGATCGAGCCAGAGCGGGCGCGGGAGTACTTCGACAACAACAAGCGTCTACTCATACAAAAGCTCGAGGATCGGCTCGATACTGAGCGGAGCACGAATTTCTTCAGTTGTGGGAACGGAGACCCCAAGTTACCCTTTGAACTCGCGATAGAGAATGATTTCAAGTGCCCGCGCTGTGGGGATAAGTTGGAGCCCTATGACAACTCAAGTGTGATCATGGCGCTCGAACGCCAGATTGAATCGCTCCGACATAATCTAATGGTGAGTTAGTTACATTTTTCGGCAATTTTAGAGCACCTGTTTCGGAAAATTTCCTTTTCTTGGGCTGTCGTTAGAACCTTAGAATTGGTAAAAAAGATTAGTACAGCGCAAAAAATAAGTGGTATTGTCTTGCCTAAATTAGTGGGGTGTTGATTGTTCGAGCGCAAGGAAGCGCTTCGCGCGCTGCGCGAGGCGGGCTGTTCAAGGGAAGTAATCCGGCATTCGCTTGCCGTCGAGCGGATTTCTTTAAGGCTTGCTCGGCGAATTCGTGCGAATGGGCATAAGCTCGACTTGAAGTTGGTAAGTTTAGGCGCGTTGCTGCACGACATCGGGCGGGCTCAGACGCACGGCATCGAGCACGGGGTCGAGGGGGCCAAGATCCTGCGGGGCCTTGGATTAAGCAAATTTGCGCGGTTCGCCGAGTGCCATTTGGGTGCTGGTATCCCCGCTGGAGAGGCGAGGGAGCTTGGGCTTCCAGCGCGAGATTTCATACCTCGAACGCTCGAGGAGAAGGTTATCGTCTACGCGGATAAGCTGGTGATGGGGCACCGCGCGGCATCGTACGAGCGAGCCCTCGACTGGTTTAAATCAGAACTCGGGCAAACTCACCCTGCGCTTGATCGCTTCAAGGCACTTCACGAGGACATTCAAAAGCTTCTGAAAAAGCGTTAGAGGTGGGCCCGGAGGGAATCGAACCCTCGATCTCTACCTTGTAAGGGTAGCGTTTGTTAGGCCTTCGCCTCTTAACCACTAGACCACGGGCCCAGTTGATTTTTGTCCCTAAAGATAAAAGTGTACTCGCCTAGAGCCCTTGAATGATCATAATTATCTCGAGCACGACTATGGCGACGATTAGCAGCATCATCAGGAATTCTAGGGTGGTCGCACGGTGCACGTCTACGCGCTCCATCGCCATGGCATAGAGTTCCTGCAACTGATTGAGCTTTTTGTCGACGAGCGCCAGCCAGTCGGCGATGCGGAATCGCTCGCTTGCAACACGGTAAAGTTTGCCCAAATACCACTCGCCAGTGAGCTTGAGGATGTTGCGCAGATCCCCTAGGAAATCCGTGACCTCGACGCGCAATTCAGCTAATTCGCTTGCAGTTCGCGTGAGTTCACCATAAGGGCGGCTCCTCCAAGTTATTCCCATGCGGGGGCCAGCGAGGGCGGTGCGAAGGGAACTATAGGCCCGTTCCACTCGGTGGTCGAGCAGGCGGTCGTATGTTTTGAGCTCGAGAAGCTGGATTCTCGCGAAATCAATCATGCGCACGAGCTCGTCGGTGTATTCGACCGCACCGCTAATGAGGGCAGAATACCAGTCGACGATTACGATATCCGTATCGGAATAACTCAAGTAAGGTTGCAGCGCGTCTTTGACCTCCTTATCGCTGAGCGAGCGCCAATCGCGTTCCCCGCGTAGTAGCCCCGCGGTCTGCTTTCGAAACTTGGTCAGGAAATCCTCTGCATTCAACCTAGGCTCGGACTCGGCAATCAAGATGAGGGTGTAAATTTCCGGGAGCTCGAACGCAGGGTAGGGATAAACTATCGCCGGTTTTATCGTGTTCACGAGATCTTTGAAGAGCCCGAGTGGCAACTCATCGAAGTCGATTTCAGCTCCATCAACCTTCACCCGTCTTTCGTTCAGGGTGACGAGTTTTGTGATAATCTCGAAGCTAGCCTTGCGAAATTCGATTGTTATGTTAATTCCTATGACGCCGATGGGGAAGATGTGCCCCTCGATGGTGGCTTTGTGCCGGTCGATCTTTCTTGCCTCTAGGTCGACCTCAATCGGCTGTAAGCCCACCTCCTCGTATTTCGGTGCTAGAATTCTTGCTCTCC
>CAYFPZ010000083.1:0-2150 GCA_964345105.1 Hadarchaeota archaeon (SeqCode) | reverse complement strand
TTTTGTTTTCAGCTCCCAACAAATATCGGACGCATTGATAGCAGCTTCGGTAAAGCAAGCGGTCTGAACGGCATGCCTTTAGTCTGCTTGGCGACCTCGGCGGCGAGTTCCTTAACGGTCATCGGTTTGAGCGCCTTCTTTCCCCGGACCCTCACGGGCAATTTTTTCCTTTTTAACTCTTTGTCCCCAAGTACGACGATGAAATTAATCCATTCGCGCTCGGCGTCCCGCACCTTCTTCGAAACGGTCTCGGACCTGTCGTCGATATCAACGCGGACGCAAGCTTTTTCCAGAGTATCCGCAATTCGTTTACAAGATTTGATGTGGCGGTCGGCCAGCGGGATAATTCTGACTTGGGTTGGCGAGAGCCAGAACGGCAAGCTTGGAGCCTTCCCAGCCTTTTGTGCCTTCGCCGCTTCTTCCAGCGTTGCGTACATCCACCGCTCGATTGAACCCATGGAGGAATGTAAAATTATGCACCCTTTCTTTTTTCCGCGCTCATCCACATACTGGATACCGTAGCGCTCGGAGTCTTCCATGTCGAGTTGAACAGTTGCGAGTTGGGCATTTCCTCCAACCGAGTCAATCACCTGAAACTCGTGCTTGAGAACCCAGTAGTGCTTGCGTTCTGACAACAGCTCGATGAGGGCTGGGCGCTTGACGAGCTTGAGCAGCCGCACGAAGAAGGACTTGTTTTGCTGGTAGAAATCTTCAAGAGTACGAAATGCCACAACGTAATCTACCTCCATCGACTTGGTCATCCTGGCATAGATTTTGAAGAGCTGCGCGTACTCTTCCATTCCCTGCTTCAGGTCGCGGCAGAAGCAGTGTATATCGGGCATGGTGAAGGCCCTGAGGCGCTTGAGCCCCACGCACTCCCCGCTCTGCTCCAGCCGATACGAGGGCGAGAGCTCGAATATCCTCACTGGCATCTGGCGGTAGCTCATCACTGTGTTTTTCATCATCTTGAACAACCCGAAATCCCCTGCGAACCGGAGGAGGAGCGTTCGGTTTGGGAACTTGATCTTGTAATCCTTTTGGTAGAAGCGCGCGGCCTGCTCCGCGATGTCTGGCTCGTCAGCGCGGTAGAGCACGGGGGTCTCGATTTTGCTGGCCCCGAGTTCTTCCGAGAGCTGGATCGCCAAATCCTCCAGCAGCCCCTTGATGAGCGCCCCTTTCGGATAAAAGCGGAAGTGTCCAGCGTCGCTTGCGGGCTCGTAGTCGACCAGCTCCAAGCGTCGCATCAGCTTGATGTGGGCGGGCTCCTCCCCAGACTTACGCCCGAGCTCCTCGCTGAGCACGAACTGTTTAAGCTGGGGGTTTTTCGCGAGTGGTTTACAGGCGGTGATGTTAGAAAGGTCTAGCTCGTGTTCTCTTCCATCGGGGGTGAGGATTATTCGCTTGCTTGGGACGGCCTCTGGGGCTCGGGCCTCGGCTTCCACGGCTTCAGCAGTTATCGCCCGTGAGAGTTCCGACAGAGGGTGCCCCTTGCAACTGAGTTTGAATGCCTTGTACCAGCCGAAGGGCAAGCGGTAAACTTCTAGACCGAGTTCACGCAACGCTCCGGCGGTGGCGTCGAGCAATTTGATGGCGGTCTTCGGGGATGCGAGCGATGAACTGAGATGGGCGTATGGGTAAATGGCGACCCTTTTTGCCTCGACCTTCCGAGCAACCTCCGCGATTTCCTGGGCAGCGTTCTTCGATACTCCTTCGATGTTACTTTCGTCCTCCTCTTCTGCAGCTGCAAAGACCACGAGTACCTCTTCGAGGCGCCCCGAACGTTGCTCGGAAGGAACATCCTCTGCTAAGGGGGTGCGCTGCTTGGCCTCGAACTCTAGGAAATCGGAGTGGATCAACAGAATCCTCAATTGTTCACCGCGTGCACTTGAGTCCCTGAATTTAATAAACTATTCCCAAAACGGTTCTATTTTGAAGAACCCATTCTAAATAGTCGCTAAGAAGACTCCTATGAATACGATGACCATTCCCAAAATTGCTTTTTTAGAAGGTCTTTCCCCAACAAGGAAGATGCTGAGGAGGAAGCCGAAGGGTATTACAGCACCATTGATCGGTGCCAGCACGCTTGCTTTTTCAATTCCTAGAGCACCCAAAAATAAAACGTGCCCGATGAAAAAAGCTAAGACGCCAGA
>CAYFPZ010000082.1:0-13671 GCA_964345105.1 Hadarchaeota archaeon (SeqCode) | reverse complement strand
GCTTCGAGTTTTTTGTCGACCTTTCCATTCGGTACCGTGCCTTCGAAGCGATCTCGGGTGAAGGTGAGCACCCGATGGACGAAATTTCCGAAGACATCCGCGAGTTCGTCGTTTAACCTCGTGCGCAAACTCTCTTCAGAGAAATTACCGTCTTGGCCAAATGATACCTCTCGGATCAGGAAATAGCGTATCACATCAGCTGAGTACTTCTCGATGAGGTAAGACGGGTCGATGACGTTGCCGAGCGATTTGCTGATCTTTTGTCCCTCGACCGTCAGAAATCCGTGTGCGAAGATTTGTTTAGGCAACTCGTAGCCGGCCGAAAGCAGCATCCCGGGCCACACCACACAGTGAAAGCGTATGATATCTTTCGCGATGATATGAGCGTCAGCTGGCCAGTAGTCGCGCGGCAGCATGTAGTTTACAAGAGCGTCAAGCCAAACCCAAATCGTCTGCTTGGGGTCACCCGGAACTTTTATCCCCCACTCCAGCTCTGGGCGGGAAACGCTGATGTCTTTGAGGCCGCTTTTGAGGAAGCTGAGTACTTCATTCTTTCGCGTCTCTGGTTGGATGAATTGGGGGTTGCTCTGGATATGTTTGATGATTTTATTCCGGTATTTTGAAAGTTTGAAAAAGTAGTTCTCCTCTTTGAGCAGCTTGGGCTTCCTTTGGTGAAGAGGACATTTCCCATCGACTAGATCGTCCTCCGCGACGTAGGCCTCGCAACCCTCGCAGTAAAGCCCCTCATACTCTCCCTTGTAGATGTCCCCGCGCTCCTTAATTCGCTTGAACAACTCGCGCACGTTCCGCTTGTGGCGCTCTTGGGTGGTACGGATGAAATCGTCATAACTTATGTCAAGCAATTTCCAAGCGTCAACCCACACCTTCGCCATCGAGTCCGCGTAGGCTTGAATGTCTTTGTACCCCTGCTCTCTTGCCGCCTCAACTGTTTTGATGGAGTTCTCGTCCAGACCCGTTAGGAAGAAGGCATCATCTCCAAACAGGCGGTGCCAGCGAGCGAGCACATCCGCAACTATGGTGGTGTAGGCGTGCCCGATGTGAGGCACCGCGTTGATGTAGTATATCGGCGTAGTGATGTAGAACTTCGCCATGCCTTTCCCCTCTTTCTTTGAGTGATGATAATTTAAATGTCTTGAATAGACCTTTCCCAAATTTATTAAACCTAGATACAATATTCATAGTGACGGGGGTGTAATCTTGAGTGGAAAGCGGGTTTTGATGGTAATTGCGCCTGAGAACTTTAGAGACGAGGAACTCTTGCACACAAAGGAGGAGCTTGAGCGCGCCGGGGTGGAAACGGCTATTGCAAGTACCAAGACGGGCGTGACAAAGGGTTTACTCGGTGCAACGGTGACGCCGGATCTCAAGCTCGATCAGGTAAACTTGGACGACTATGATGCGATTGTGTTTGTAGGTGGACCCGGTTCGTCAGTTTATTTCAACGACAAGCAGGCGCTCTCAATGGCAACTCAGATTTTCAAAAAAGGCAAAAAAACTTGTGCAATTTGCATCGCACCGGTGATTCTCGCTAATGCCGGAGTGTTAAAGGGCAGACGTGCGACGGTTTGGGATGGCGATTATGTTAAAAAGATTGAAGGCAAAGGCGCCACCTACACTGGAAAGCCAGTAGAAGTTGACGGAAACATCATAACTGCGAACGGTCCAGCGGCGGCACGCGAGTTCGGACGCACGATTGCCAAGGAACTTGAGCGTTAGGGGCGATGGCTTGGCCGATATCTTAATCAAGGGCGGCCACATCATCACAATGGATTCTCAACGCCATGTGCTCGATAGGGGCTCGGTGGTGATTGAGGGTGACAAGATCGTTTCGATTGGTAAGGAAGTCAAAGTGCGAGCGGACACGGTGATTGATGCTCGGGGCAAAGCCGTGCTTCCTGGCCTCATCAACGCCCACACCCACCTCTCAATGACTTTGTTGCGAGGCGTTGCTGACGATATGGAACTCGATCCTTGGCTAAAAACTAAAATTTGGCCAATCGAGAAAAATCTCCGGGCCGAGGACTGCTACGTTGGTGCTTTGCTCGGTTGCTTAGAGATGATAAAATCTGGAACGACTTGTTTTGCTGACCAATATTTTTTCATGGAGGATGTTGCCCGAGCGGTTGAAAAAGCGGGTATCCGTGGCGTGCTCTCTTACGGCATCATCGAACAAGGCGATCCCAAGAAGCGGAAGTCGGAGATTCGGACAGGTGAAAAGTTGGTTAAAACTTGTCATGGTAAGGCAAATGGCCGAATTTTAACCATGTTTGGTCCACACGCCCCATACACATGCTCACCCGAGTGCCTCGCGCAAGTGAAAGAGTTGGCAAAAAAATACAAGGTTGGAATTCATACTCATATCGCCGAGTCTAAATGGGAAGTTGAGGAGATAATCAAAAAATACGGTAAGCGTCCAGTTGAGCATCTCGATGCGATTGGATTTCTCGGGCCTGAAGTTCTAGCGGCACACTGTGTTCAATTGACCGGGCAGGAGATTCGGATTTTGCACAATCGTGGTGTCAAGCCAGTGCATAACCCGGTGAGTAACATGAAGATTGCATGTGGTGTGTCCCCTGTACCAGAAATGTTGGCGGCAGGTATACCCGTAGCACTCGGCACGGATGGGGCCGCTTCAAACAATGCGCTGGACATGTTCAATGAGATGAAATTTGCAGCGCTGCTCAACAAAGTTGATAAATTTGATCCTACGGTCATGCCCGCTCAATCGGTGCTCGAAATGGCGACAGTTAATGGTGCGAGAGCACTTGGGTTGGGGGAAAATCTCGGCTCGCTTGAGGTTGGGAAGAAAGCTGATTTAATACTAATTGATCTTCGGAAGCCGCACCTTACACCCCTTAGTAACGTCATATCTCATTTGGTCTACAGTGCCACTGGTAGCGATGTCGATACTGTTATCGTGGATGGTAAGGTGATTATGCAGGGGCGAAGGGTTCTAACACTCGAAGAGGATAAGGTTTTAGAGGAGGCTCAGAAAGCCGCAGATGATTTGCTTGCGCAAAAGGAGGCAGCAAAATGACGTATAAAGTTAAGGACATCAAGTTCGCGCCCCAAGGCAAACGTATGATTGATTGGGCCGAGCGCCACATGCCTGTGCTGGCCGAAATTCGTCGTGAACTCTCAAAGAAAAAGCCGCTCAAGGGCATGAGGGTCGGAGCGGCCCTGCACACCGAGGCCAAGACGGCGGTGCTCGTCCGAACCCTCGTGGCGGCGGGAGCCAAGGTGGCGATAACAAGCTGCAACCCGCTTTCGACGCGTGATGAAGTTGCTGCAGCTCTAGCGAAGGAAGGAGTTGAAGTTTACGCGTGGCGGGGGGAAACTGCTCAAGAATATTACATCAACCTCAATCACGTGCTCGATATCAAGCCTGATGTGCTCGTGGATGATGGAGCTGACCTCATCTCGCTCGTACATTCAAAGCGTACCGCGCTTTTGAAACGCGTTCAGGGTGCATCGGAGGAAACGACTACAGGGGTTAATAGGCTGCGGATGATGGCAGCGGATGGTGCGCTCAAGTTCCCTGTGATAGCTGTCAACGACTCCCCCGCGAAGCGCTTTTTTGATAACCGCTTCGGCACAGCAGAATCTACATTTCAAGCGATTACTGGCATCACCAACACGCTCATCGCTGGCAAGAATATCGTAGTTGTTGGTTACGGTTTTGTTGGTCGAGGTATCGCTTCGCGCGCGAAAGGATTGGGAGCAATAGTGACCGTTGTCGAAACTGATCCAATCAAGGCGCTTGAGGCGACGATGGATGGCTTCAGAGTTGCAGGGATGGCAAAGGCTGCTCAAGTGGGTGATATCTTCGTAACGACGACGGGTAACCTAAAGGTTATTCGTGAAGAGCATATGCGCGCGATGAAGGATGGCGCGATTTTGTGCAACGCTGGACACTTCAACGTTGAGATAGACATTCCAGCGCTCAGGAAGCTCGCCGTGAAGAGGTGTGAAGTGTTGGAGGATGTTGAGGAGTTTCAGCTCAAGGATGGCAGGCGGCTTTATCTGCTTGCGGAAGGACGCTTGGTGAATCTCGCTGGCAAACGCTCGCTTGGCCACCCGATGGAGATTATGGATATGAGCTTTGCTCTGCAGGCTCTAAGCGTCGAATATATTGCTAAGCATGCTGGCGCGCTTGAGCCCAAGGTGTACGAGGTGCCGGCAGAGATCGATCGAAAAGTGGCTGAACTCAAGCTCAAGTCGATTGGTGTGGAACTTGAAAAACCGACTAAGGAGCAACTTGAGTATTTAAGATCTTGGCGCGCGGGCACTTAACCCACTAAAAATTTGTGTGCTCAAATTGAAACTTTTTTATTATTCTTTTCACCATCTGAAAAATTATGATTACATAGTTCATCACAAAAGAAAATAAAAAAGGATACTCTAAAAAGGGCAACTCTTACAGATATACTAATCCGATAATCAACACTATTATCCCGAATATCACTTGCACGCCGCCGATTGCCTTTGCGATGTTCTTCAACTCCTTGCCCACTATTGGCAAAGCTCCGAAGACGCTTATCGCCAAAACGATGCCCGCGATTATCGCGATTAAAGATGCAATAGTTCCTCCAGATACTGTGTCAAGCAAACCAAGTATACCTAATATCACCGCAATTATTCCTATTGGAACTTGGTAAGCTGCCATGGCCTTGGTCACTTTATGAAGATGTTCTCCTATCGCAGGTATCAAAGGCATTACGCCAGTCAGCAAGACAAGTCCAACAATTACGTCCATTAAAGGCGTGACGCCCACCAACAAGATCGCCTCCATCAATTTTACTTCGGGAATATGTTATAATTGAGATGACTTATAATTTACGCGATAAACCAAAACTTGAAATACTGTATTGCTGGAGGATAGCGGCTTTTCCTTCCCTAAAAGTTCGATCTTGCTGCTCTGATACTTCCCAATCTCAGCTCGATCAAGCGAGAGTCTAATCACCTCGGGATAAACATGGGAACTTTTTTCTGATAACTTTTATATTCTCCAAACTCCCTGACCAGCTCCTTCTCCTCCTTCCATGCAACCAGATAATTGTAAAAAATGTAAACTGGTATGAAAAGCAAAGAATACCAAGCCGAAAAAAGGAAAGACATCCCTATCTGCACCAAATTCGCACCAAGATATTGGGGGTGTCGGACTACGGAATAAGGCCCGCCGGTCATTATTTTACTCGGTTTGCCGTGGGTTTCGGCGACCTTCAAGCTCACTACTTTAACGGCTTTAATTGCGAGCCAGCCCCCGGTCAACACAAAAGGTAGAGCGATTATCAGGTGTAGAATAGGAATAGAAAAATTAACAAATGGGATTGAGATGGAAGAGCCTGAGAGAACATGGACAGTAAATCTCGGCTGCGGTGAGACCCACAGTCCAATCAAAAAAATGAGCTCCATCTCACCAGAAATGGTGCCAAGGATATTCCCGATTTTGGTCCCCTTTTTTTCGCCATATCTCCTCTGAAGTTTCTGATGTTCAACTGACCAAAAATGAAGTGGCAATGCCAAAGTCAGACCCACTACACAAATTAAAAACCAAATTGACATGCTCATTTTCACCTCGCGATTTTTCCAGCATACAAATTAGTTTCAATTTTGAGACTTAATTTATTAACCAATTTGGGCATGCTCAAGTGAAGGCAGTAAGGGTGTGAGAAAATGAAAAAAGTTGTGGTTATATTCACTGTTTTCTTGGAGGCGGTTCTTTTTCTATCGATAGCGGGAAGTGGCATGGCAAACCCAATTCCCATCCCGACGCTCATCATGCCGAGTGAAAACATAGATGTTTCGATATCTCCAAGTGCTGAAGGTTATCATGCAGCTGTTGTTGGTATCTATCCATTCACCAACGAGAATTGTGAGAACGTTATCATGTATTTTCCGGTACCCTCTGATGCGATTAACGTGAGCGTAAAGATGGATGAAAACAATATAACTTGGACATCGGTTGATAACATTTATCCAACAGTGCTGGGAAATCTACAAATGATAGCTTGGGAAATTGCTCAAGTTCCAGACAATTTCGTGATAAAGGTTTCTTACGAGCACAGTCTTACAACAGATGGCGAGAATTACATCTTTTTGTACGCGATGGGAACTGGAAAGTACCTCAACACTTATGCGAAAGAAACCACAGCATATGTGAAGATTACAATGCCTATCGAATGTTGCTCGATAAATGTCTATTTGGACAACGAACCGACGCTCTTTGATCGCACAACTGAAAATAACAAAGTAGTTATCTCTTTGACGGTGGTAAGCGAGATATTTCAGCCGTTGACAAAAGATATCATTTTGAAATTTGAAACCGATTCTGATTTTGACGGGATGCCAGACCCTTGGGAAAGTCAGTACGGGCTGGACTTGAATGAAAATGATGCAAACGGGGATAAGGACGGAGACGGTTACACTAACTACCAAGAATATCAAGCAGGAACTAACCCCAACGATGCTGCTAGTTACCCGGTAGATTCAGTCGATGGAATTAACTTGATGTTTATAGCGGCGGGCATAGCGGGTATTGCTATCATGATTAGTGTATTTTTTATACTCAAAATGAAGTAATCGCGATAACTGCTTGAAATTTCAGCTTGGGGCCCAAAAATCATCATTTGCTTTTTTTACCATATTTCTTTTCGAGTAATATGAAGGATATGGCACCAATCGCCCCAAATATCAAAGGAATGTACCAGCTCTCGCCCATGCATACGCTCATCCTCTGCCAAAAAGTAGTTTCGGGTATCCAAACGAGTTGCCTTTGACAAACGTAAGCCCAAAATATCCAAGCCACGAACCCACAGAGAGTGGTGATAAAGACTAACCTGGGAATCCACCATTTGACACTTTTAGTCCGCCGATGTCTTCTAATTTTAGTTCCATTCATGCCGAAACTTCCTTACTAGATCCTGAAAAAATGTTATCCCACTTTCTTTTATAATCGCCTTAATCACAATTTCCATCGCGAGCACTCCTTAATGAACGCTTCTACGCGGCAGGTCTAAACCTCAAGATTGCTGCTAATCCCTTGAAAGCTATTAGAAGTTGTTTGCCCTCCTCGGTTTCGGTCGAGATGAACTCAGCGCCAGCACCAAACTTGTCCGCTAGCTCCAGCAGCTCTTGCACGACATCCTTGCTCTCGACTAGTGACAACCTAGTTTCGCCGCAGCTCGGGCATTCTCGCGCAGACAGCTGCTTTTCAAATTTTTCAACATCCTCGACGGTTTCCCGCAGCTCATGCCCGCAAGATTGACATTTGGCAGTTACGCTGTTTTTCCGTATACCCTCTGAAATTAACAATAGCTCGACAGCTCCCAGCTCGAGGGAGTGCCTGATTTCCCGCTCGCCATACGTCGCTAATCCCCTGCCTGCGACGAGTTCCTCCATAAAGCGTTGGACGAGCGATTTTTCTTTCAGGATATCGAGGTCGGCGAGTATCTCACCTGATTTGTTGACCACTTCCTTTACCCCTTGCTCATCGGTGTAGCCGGTATCGAGCACTCCAGCGATCTTATTCTTGATCCTATCTTGCAATAATTCACTTTTCAAGAATTCGTCTTTAGTCGGTCCAGGCCCACCGACTATAACCGCCCGCAAATCTGGTATCTGAGAAAATATATCGTTGGCGGCTTCCGCAACCCTTTTCGCATACTCATGAGCAGCGATTTCTATCAACCGTTCAAACCGTCTTGCAGACTGGCCTCCCTTGCCATGTTTTCCCGGGACGCCGGAGGTTAACCTTCTTACTATCTCGATGGTTTTGCCACGTAGGGTCGCGAGCGTCGCTTCTCGCCGATCCATGACGAGCACTCCCACGGTCTCCTTGACCTGGAGCATCTCTCGCAGCGGGTCAAGCACGAACTCTTGGTCGCAGCGATACATCCTGATAGTTATCTGCTCAGGGGGCTCGACCCAATAAAGCTTGATGTCGGCGATGTCCTCGCGTCCAGCCACGTTTCCACAAAATATTGCCATCCCATTTGAAGGGGGGCGCTTGTGAGTATCGGCGTAGGTGCGCAAGAACTGGAGAATTCGCTCGAGGGCGCTTATCACGTTTTTTCGGGTCGTTTTCGATTTTATGTTGGCAGCTGTTCCCTGTTCATCCCGGAGCTGTTGGATGACCTTGTTGAGCTCGAAATCTGGGGTAATGTAGACCGAGATGAGCTCGGTCCCTCGGCCACGCTTGCCAGCCAAATCTTCGAGCATCCGCTTAAATTGGTAACGCGCCTTGCTATCGACAGTCATTCGTATTCCTATCATACGTTTCAACCGCGAATGTTAATAATATGGCGCCGAACTTATTTTTGGTGATAAGATGCGCGTGACATTTTGCTTCGGTGGCTCAATCTTGGCGCCGGATGAGCCGGATGTAGGCTGCATTCGAGAGGTAGCTCAGACGCTCCGTGCGCTTAAGTCGCAGAGGCATGAAATCCTCGTCGTCACAGGTGGAGGAGGGCCTTCGCGCAAGTACATCGAGGTGGCAAGAAAATTTAAAGCCTCAAGTACCCTTCGCGATGTCATAGGCATAAACTTCACGCGCCTGAATGCCCGCCTGTTGATTGCTGCCCTCGGCAATCTCGCGGAACAGGAACCCCTTACAACTTTTGAAGCGGCGATTAGGGTGATGCTTAGGGATAAAGTACCTGTGATGGGCGGTACAATGCCCGGTCAAACCACCGATGCAGTCGCCGCGATGTTGGCTAGTTCGAGCAAGTCCAAACTTTTGATTTTCTTCACAGATGTGGGTGGAGTCTACACAGCTGATCCTAAACTTGACCCAAAAGCGAAGAAGTTCGATATGATGACTGGAGAGGAGCTCATGAAGCTAGTATCGGTTAAAAAAATGAAACCGGGAATTAACATGGTAATCGACCCTGTGAGCGCGAAGCTCATCCAGCGGACGGGCATCCGAACTCTTGTGTTAGGGAAGCACGAGATCAAACGCTTACCGGAGATTTTAAGGGGTGCAGAGCATAGTGGTACTACGATTGTGCCTGGAGGATAAGATGCCAGAAGATCATCGACATTGCATTGTTTGCGGGAAGGTGGTCGAGTCAGATAAATTTTTCTGTTCACCCTCATGCGAGGATATTTTCAAAAAACAACAGAAACGCATGGCACGCAGTAGATTAATTATGATGGCGATTTTTATTGCAATTTTCTTGGTGATCATAGTTTTGTCTTACCTTAGGTCATGAAGACGTAATCAGGATGGTTAACGCGGGCTCTTGGATGTCGATGACTTCGACTTTTTGCCCCGCGCTCGCGGTCTCTTTTATCACCCTCACATCTTCGGGCGCGAATTCGAATTGTTTTTCACCCGCGCGGAGCGTGAGCTTCCCTTTTGCAAGCTGTTCTGCTAGTTTCTCTGGCTTCGCCTCACGCAAAGCTTGCACGACAAGTTTCACGTCCGCACGTAGGCGCGGCCCTAGCTTTGCTAATTTGGGTTCGACCGCAAGCACGCGCTCGGCCAGCTTCGGCCTGCCGACTTTGATTTTGAGCTTCTCCACGCGCATGGTGCCGGAGATGTCTTCACCCACCTGCTTCACATGTTTTGCTGTCTCCTTGCTAGAGGCATAAATTTCGACCGATGAAAGTTCCTTGCTTAGCGCCATCTTGTGCGCAGACTTGAATTGTCGAAGAGCACTCACTATTAAGTTTGCTATCTCGCCGGTTCGCTCGGCCGATTCATCGATAAACTTCTTGTTTACCTCGGGCCAGCTTGAGACGTGAATGCTTGGGTGGGGGCGATCCTTGGCGAAGTGAGCCTGGTAAACCTCCTCGGAGAAGTGTGGTATGAATGGAGCTAGCAGTTTGGTGGCGGCCAATATCACATGGTAAAGCGTATAGCGCGCAGCGTCGGCAGTGGGATCGCCACCATAGAGACGGTGTTTAACTTCTTCGATGTACATATCGCAAAACTCGTGCCAAACGAAAGTCTGGATCGCACCCAGTGCGTGGTTAAATTGGAAGTCATCGAGCCAGTCCGTGGTTTGCTTGATAAGTCGGTTGAGGCGGCTGAGAATCCAGAGGTCGACAGGTCTAAACTTGAGCTTTTTCGGGTCGAGCTCAGCAATTTTCGCGTTCAGGTGGGAGCCAGCGAAACGCGCAGCATTCCAGAACTTGCGCATGAACCGGTAGCCGAAGTCGACGTCCTTCCAGCTGAAGGGGATGTCGGAACCCGTGGAGGCGCCGATAGCTGCCCACTGCCGGAGGGCATCAGCCCCATATTTGCCCCGGGCCATTGTCGTGTCGACGTAGTTGCCGAGAGACTTCGACATCTTTCGACCGTCTTCACCAAAAACCATGCCGTTGATCAGCACCGTACGATAAGGCGCCTCGCCCAGCAGCGCTAGGTGTCGGACCAGCAGGTAGTAGTCCCAAGTGCGGATGATGTCGGTTCCGTTGGGTTGAAGGTCTGCTGGAAAGAGGCGTCGGTCGAGCTCTGGCCAGCCAGCATGAGCAGCGATCGTTATTGAACTGTCCATCCATGTGTCGAGCACGTCTTGCTCTGGCTCGAAGCTTTTGTTGCCACATTTCGGGCATCGTTTGACTGGTGGTTTATCTTTCGCAGGGTTCACGGGCAGCTGTTTCTCCTCGGCGACAATCGGCTCTTTACAACCCGTACAGTACCAAGCTGGAATCGGGGTCGCAAAGATTCGCTGCCTCGAGATCACCCAATCCCAATCCATCGACTCTACCCAGTCGATTAACCTCTGCCGCATGTGCTCGGGAACCCAACGAACTTGCTTGGCGCTCTCGATCACCTTGTCCTTCAGGTCTAGCACTTTCATGAACCACTGCGGTTTCGCTAGGATTTCAACCGGAGTCTTGCACCGCCAGCACACCCCGACGCTTTGAGCCAGCTTTTCCTGCTTTATGAGAAGACCCGCTTTGCGAAGGTCATCAATGATTTTACGTTTGCACTCCTCGAGCGTCAGCCCAGCATATTTGCCAGCTGCTCCGCTCATGTTCCCCCTTTCATCGATGAGTTTGACCACGGGTAGCTTGTAGCGTTTCGTCCATCGTACATCAGTCTTATCGCCGAAGGTGCAGACCATCACCACGCCTGTGCCGAACTCGGGATCAACCTCGTGGTCCTCGATGAGCTCGACGACTTGACCGAATGGTGGAACCTCGAGCTTTTTTCCAACGTGTTTTCCGTAGCGCTCGTCCCCGGGGTAAACTGCCACGACCACGCATGCGGGAAGATACTCGGGTCGGGTAGTGGCTATTGTAAGGTACTCATCCTCGTCGTGAAGCTTGAACTTGATGTAGCTGAATGTCGCCTCTCGATCTTCGTATTCGACTTCGGCATCGGCAATCGCGGTTTCGCATCGCGGGCACCAGTTGACAGGATGCTCACCCCGATAGATCAAACCGCGCTTGTAAAGCTGCACGAAGGATAGCTGGGTTCGCCTGTAGTAGTCCGGGTCCATCGTCCGGTACTCAGTAGACCAATCGATTGAAAAGCCGAGCGAGTTCATCTCCTCCCGCATGTGGGCGATGTTCTCCTCGGTCAGCTTGATGCAGAGTTTGCGGAATTTTTCAGGCGGGAGATCGCCTTTGCGGATTCCGTAGCGCTTTTCGACTTGAACCTCAGTCGGCAACCCGTGACAATCCCATGCAGGCCCATGAAAATGCCGTTACAGCACCTTCATGAGGTTCCCTGGGGAAACAGCACGTTAAAGCCGCGCATCCGCTTGTATCGGGCGACGGTGTCGAAGTAGGTCCAGTTGAGCGCCGTGCCCATGTGGAACTCCCCGCTCGGTTCCACCCTCTTGTGAGGAATATGGCGGCGGGGTGTCAATTACATAGGTCGGCGTTTTTGTATCCTCCCGCCTGAAGCGGTAGACATTTAGCTTTCCCCATTGCTGTTGCCACTTAGCTTCGGCCACGAGTGGGTCGTAAGCCGCCGGGATTTCTGTCGCCACTCTTTTTTTCGCGGAATCACCTCCCCTCTTTGCATTTGAATGGTATGAGATCGGCCGCAAATCTTCTCAAGCCTTCGCACCCCTTTCTTGGTTACAATATACCTCGATAAGACGCATTTCTTTAATCTTTTGATATATATGCCTTCGCTGATTTTACGTATGTAACCTCGCTTAGACATTTCTCGCAAAGCGACTATTGCGGGCATGGTAACTCGATTTGAGTAGGGAACTTGGCTGCCACCCAGTCTCATGGATATCATCACCGCGTCTAGGTATCCATGTTTGAGCTGAAGATCATTGAAGATTGGTAGGATAAATTTCTCATAACTTAAGCATTGCTTCATTGCTTTAGCAAGCGCAACTGATTTTCTCGTGATTTGAAATCTGACTTTTTCCCTATATTGAGTCAAATTATCTGGACCACTAATGTGGAGTTGCCACTTGGCTCGTAATTTTCCATTAAGGGTTCGGTAAATCTCTAGTGGGCGAACTGTAGAGGCCACACCGAGCCTGTTGAGAAGCTCTTGCTCGTCAAGAATCATTTTCAGTAGATGATTTGCTACGCATTTTTGTGCATTGCCTGATAAACGGTAGAAGGAGATCCTTTCTTCAGCCTTAAGCTCAATGTTGGGCAGTAGTCCAGTAATATCAATGGAGCGCCGCCAGTAGATACCATATAAGTTATATTGCGGGTGATAGACAACGTGCCCTTCATCGTCCCCCGTTTGCTGAAGCCAAGCAGCCCAAGTGGTCTCTCTTTCACTTTCCATTACAAACTCGGGGATACCGTGCCTGCTTTCCGCTTTGGGGCTAGTCACCACTCCTACTACCAATAAAGCATCGCGCACGACGGTAGGATAGACTAGGTAAACATCCTTACCCGAATTGATTCTATAAGTTTGCGCACTTCCCCCGAATGAGGTAATGGCATCTCTGATAGCGTTCTGTAGCTGTTCAGGATCTTCCTTGGCGAAATAAACTAGAGATCCATAACCATGCCGTGGCGCATAGATTCTGGTTAAAATTCCATCCCCACAGGCTCTGGCAGCCGTTCGCACGAAGGCAGGGTTCTGAGGGTCAATTGAGAAGCGTGGGTTGTGAATTCCCCTCCCATGCTTTGGGCCTATCCAAATCAGATGTTTTTGGGCAACCTCCGGAGAAAACGCTGAATCGTGAGCGCTCAAAAAATTTAACAGTTTAAGCAGTTTATCGGTTCTGATGCGTCTACCACACTTGAGATGATAAAAAAGACTTTTTGGGTTTCCAATTAACCTCGCAGCTTTGGTAAGATTATTGTCTGCCAAAGTTATTGCTTCTTTATAGATGGATTGCGCATACTGCTCCGACAATATAACAAATGTTTGCCTCGGGGGTAGATCCCAGAAATTTATTGTGTGTAGCAACCCTATCCCAAATGGCTTCTTTAATGAGACATCTAAGCCACTTTGGGGGAGAGTTCACCGAAAGTAATTTATAAACCTTATAAAGCATGCTTCGGCTATTCTACCCCAACAAATCGCTCGGGCTTTGGTTGCACAAAAGCTTCCAAACTAGGCTGCTTGGTGGGACGCTTGAATTTTACTCCTTTGTCAAGGTTAACACGTAGCCCCGCGTAGCCCGGTACCGTTTCCACGCCAGTTGCAGTTTTGATTCGCTTCGCCTCTTTCTCCGGTGAATGTTTTAAGAACAGCATGCCCATGTG
>CAYFPZ010000081.1:0-2528 GCA_964345105.1 Hadarchaeota archaeon (SeqCode) | reverse complement strand
TCGGCCGCCATATCGTCAAAGAAGTGCTGAAATTCATCTTGATCTTAGCTATCCTCTATTTTGGTGTGAGTGGGTTTTTGGTATTGGCTCTTCGCGCCGACCCGTACTGGAGGGCGGTCGTATCCAACAGCATGAAGCACAGGGATGAGAGCTGGAGGGAATATTTCGAGACGCGTGGTTACGACCCCTCCCAATTTCCAATTCAAGGTGGGTTCGAGCGTGGAGACATGCTCATCATTCAAGGCGTGGGGTCCGTCGCGGAAGTAACAGTCGGCGAAGTCATCATGTTTGATACCGGTCAACCAACGCCGCTCGTCCACCGGGTCGTAGAGATAAGGAACGAGAACGGGGAGGTTAGATTAACGACGAAGGGGGATGGCAACAGTGGAATTTTATCCATGGAAAAGTCAATAAAACCCGAGCAAATCATGGGAAAGATAATTTTCGTAATCCCGAAGCTCGGCTATCTGTCGCTTTGGTTCCAGGGAGGTTGATAGTATGGAGCGGTGCCCCATGCTAGCAGTCGATGTGATTATTCGAACTCCCGATGGCCTGGTGCTGATCAAGCGAAAGAACGAACCGTATAAGGGGAGATGGGCGATACCGGGCGGATTCGTGCGTTATGGCGAAAGAGTTGAAGATGCGGCGGCACGCGAGGTGAAGGAGGAAACAAGTTTAAGAGTAAAGCTGGGGGAGCTTGTGGGCGTTTACTCAGACCCAAAGCGAGATCCGCGGGGGCATGTTGTCAGCGTATGTTTTTTGGCAGAACGGGTGGGCGGTAGATTAAAAGCAAGCAGCGATGCTCAAGATATAAAAATTTTCAAGCACATTCCTTGGCGTGAGCTGGCTTTCGACCATGCACGGATTTTAAAGGACGCAGGGTTTAAGTGAGTGCATGCAGTTCTGTCCGAAGTGTGGAAACCTGATGCTACCAAAGCAGGTCGAGCAGGGGCCAATTCTCGTTTGCGATAGCTGTGGCTATACTACAAAAGCAGAAAAATTGGAAGAATACAAACTCGTCAAACCAGCCAAGCAGAAGGAGACGATAACGGTGATAGAGGAGGAAGCGAAGCCGGCTTTACCGACAACTAGAGTCAAATGCCCTAAATGCGGGCACGACACAGCACATTGGTGGCTGCGGCAGACACGCGCAGCTGACGAAGCGACGACACGGTTTTACCGTTGTGTAAAGTGCGGCCACACTTGGAGAGAATACACATAGTATTAGATGGGATTAAAACGTAAAGGGAGATATGACAAAAGGATGAGGGCCTGAGCATGGAGGAACTTAGACCGCGCAGAAAGCCGGCGCGCAGCAGAAAAATTTCCGAGATAAAAATAGGTGATGAGCAGGTGAGGTTAGTCGGGCTGGTAGTTGATAAGAAGGAAGCCGAATTTTTGCTCGACGATGGCTCAGGTCGCCTTACCGTGGTTTTCGATGACCCCGCGTTGATTGAGGGTGTAGAGATAGGCTCTATAATCAGGGTGTTCGGGACGCCGCTGAACGTCGCTGGCGCCCACGAACTGCGGGCTGAGATTGTGCAGAACATGGAGGGATTGGACTTGGAATTGTATGAGGAAGTCAGACGCGAAGTTAAAAAATTGGAGAAAGAAATTGAGGAGGGTGGATGAAATGGTAAGTGTTAGGATGGCGGATTCGAAGACTTGGAAGACATGCGTGGGCGCGATGGTTAATCTCATCGACGAGGCGGCATTCAAGTTCACTCCCGAGGGCATTAAGATGAAGGCGATGGACCCCTCGCACGTTGCGCTGTTGGATTTCGAATTGCCGGCTTCGGCGTTCGAGGAGTACAAAATCAAACAACCAACGACCTTGGGCATAGGCCTCACCGAGATGAACAAGATTCTGGCACGCGCCAAGGCCGAGGATGAGCTGATCCTCGAGCTCGATGAGGAGAAAAATCGTTTGGCCCTCACATTCAAGGGCGTATCGACGAGGCGCCTCAGCTTGCCTCTCATAGATGTGAGCGAGGCGGAGTTGCCCGAGCCAAAGCTTCAGTTCACCGCGACCGCTGATGTGGCGGCGGGGGTGATTCAGGATGGATTGAAGGACGCAGAGATCGTGGGGGACAATGTGAAATTCGAATTGAGCGAGGATGGATTTTTCCTTTCTGCTGAGAGCGATAAGGGCACCTCTGAACTTAAACTGCGCAAGGGAGATCAGGGGCTGCTGAAGATCAGCGTCAAGCAACCGGCGCACGCGATGTTCAACATAAAATATCTTAGCGACATGACGAAGGCAGCGGGATCGTCGGAGGCCGTCACCATCAACTTGGGCACGGACTTGCCGATTCAGCTGGATTTACCAGTCGCCGAGGGCAAGGGTAAACTGCGGTTCCTGTTGGCCCCAAGGATTGAAGCTGAGTGATCTCACGTGAAGGAAAGGTGTGTTAAAGAAAAAAGATTAAAAAGTTTTGAAACTACCATGAACCTATATTTCCACGTTGCATTTCTGCCACGGTATCGCTTCAACCCCGTTCGCATTATAAATTTTAACCTTCATTTCC
>CAYFPZ010000080.1:0-2741 GCA_964345105.1 Hadarchaeota archaeon (SeqCode) | reverse complement strand
AACACTCCCTTATTAGGTCCAAAGAAAATTAGAGATTGTGGGGTAAAGCGAGTGAAAAAGGTAGAATTAAAAGATGTAAAGCCTTATGAAGCGGCCGGGCATTTCAAAATGGTTGCTCTTAGACTCCATCACAAAGAAACGACAGGTACCGAAAACTTCTGGGTGGGGCTGTCACATTTCCTTCCAGGCGGCGGTGCGGAGATGAGTTCAAGCGATACGGAAAAAGTGTATTTCGTGATTTCCGGAGTTATAACCGTAGTAACCCCTGATAAAAAAGAGATAACCTTACGCCCGATGGATTCGCTCTTTATACCCCCCGGTGAAGAACGATACATCATAAATAAAGAAAATGTGCCCGCTGCCATGTTGGTCATTGCCGCGTACCCGAGAACACAAGGGAGGTGATAAATTGAAAAAGGAAAAAGAAGTACTAGATTCCCCTTATATGCATGGAGGGTTGACGATGAAGGACTTGGGTAGAGCCGAAGATATACTCAAAAAGCCACCTGTCAAAATCCTTGGCAAAAATGTTGAAATTTTCGACTTAAGCCAGCCTTGGGGTGCAGGTACTCCTCTCTGGCCATACTTCGCGGATTACATAATTGACAGAGTCCATTACCACGCGAAATCCCGAGTTCTAAGCCAGTATATTACCCATTCAATGCACGCTTCGACCCACGCAGATGCGCCTGTCCACGTTGAGGAAGGATACCCCTACATCGATGAGGTGCCAATAGAAAGGTACTGCGGGAAGGGCGTTGTAGTCTCAATACCCAAGAAAAAGTGGGAAGTAATCACACCGGAGGACTTGGAGAAAGCGGAACCAACGATAGAGGCAGGAGACATAGTCATCATCAATTCGGGTTGGCATCGTTACTTTGGCGACAACATTAAATACTTCTGCTACGCGCCTGGGCTTTACAAGGAAGCTGGTGAATGGTTCGTTAAAAAGAAGGTAAAAGCCGTTGGCGTAGATCAACAAGCGATAGACCATCCATTGGCAACAAAAATAGCTTGGTACCAAGGGCCAGGAGACAGACCAATTCTCCCATGGGTGCTAGAGGAATACAAAAAGGAGACAGGAAGAGAGGCTATTGAGGACTTTCCTTTGTGGGAACCTTGCCACAGAATCCTTTACACGCATGGAATTCCCGGTTGGGAGAATGTTGGCGGCGATATTGACAAAGTGACCGGTAAAAGATGCACCATTCTAGGGTTACCCTTGAGGTGGGTAAAAGGCGACGGTTCTATGGTGAGACTGGTAGCGATTGTTGAGAAAAGGTGATCCCATGGAAAAGGCTTACGTCATCGAGCCAGAAAAGGTCTCCGAGCAAGTCAAACGCATGTATGACTTGACGGGAAGAGTCGCTGTGGTTACGGGTGGTGCTGGAGGACTGGGTGGACCCACCTGTGTAGCTTTGGCTAGCGCTGGTGCGGATGTAGTCATTGTCGATAGGAACTTAGAAAAATCGGAAGAAATAGCTGAACAAGTTAAATCGCTGGGCAGGAAATCTATGGCGATCCAAGTAGATGTAACTAAGGAAGAGGATGTTAAGAGCATGGTAAAAAAGGTCGTTGATGAGTTCAAAAAAATTGATATCCTCATAACCTATGCAGGAATGAATATCCCAAAACCAGCTGAAGAATATCCCCTCGAAGATTGGAACAAGGTGATGTCCCTTAACGTGACGGGCATGTTTCTTTGTTGTAGAGAGGTGGGCAAAGTTATGATCAATCAAAAGTCAGGTAAAATCATAAATGTTTCATCTGTACGGAGTGCCTTCGCCCTTCCCAGAAATTACCTTGGTTATTGTACAAGTAAAGGCGCCGTAAATATGATTACGAAGCAATTAGCTTGCGAATGGGGAAAGTTCAATGTTAATGTTAACGCGATCGCGCCCACGGTAATTGAAACCCCCTTAACGAGACATATCCTCGAAAACAAAGATTTCGCAGAGAAGTTTAAAAGAGGCATACCGCTTGGAAGATGGGGCCGACCGAATGATCTATTTGGAACTCTGATATATTTGGCCTCAGATGCATCGAACTTCATAACGGGACAAATAATCTTTATTGATGGCGGTACAACAACTTTCGATAGCATAGATTGAGTAGTAATTTAAAAGGGATGGCAATATGGGTAAGTTACTTTGGGAACCATCGGAAGAACGGAAAAGAAATGCCAATATAACCAAGTTTATGGATTTCGTGAATAAGCGTTATGAACAGAACTTTCGGACTTATCAAGAACTTTACGACTGGTCAATAAGTAAAATACCCGATTTCTGGGCGTCCGTGTGGGATTTCGTCGGGATCAAGGCTTCTGAGGGCTATAAGACTGTAGTCGACGATGTCAGCAAAATGCCGGGTGCAAAGTGGTTTGTTGGGGCAAGGCTAAACTTTGCCGAAAATCTGCTAAGATATAGGGATAATCATACAGCTTTTGTGTTTAAAGGAGAAACTCAAAGATCAACCAGAATGAGTTACGCAGAACTCTATGACTCTGTGGCGCGTCTTGCAAAATCGCTTCGGGAGATGGGAGTTGCACCTAGAGACCGTGTAGTCGGGTACATGCCCAATATGATAGAGACGGCTGTTGCTATGCTTGCTACTACTAGTATTGGTGCTATATGGTCCTCCTGTGCTACTGATATTGGTCCAGAAGCAGCTTTAGATCGCTTTGGTCAAATTGAACCGAAAGTTTTGTTCACTGCTGATGGATATTTTTACAAAGGGAAGAC
>CAYFPZ010000079.1:0-15323 GCA_964345105.1 Hadarchaeota archaeon (SeqCode) | reverse complement strand
GTGGTATAGCCATACATGGTAAAGCGAAAACCTTTGCATTCTTGGTGTTCAAAGATGTTCTTGAGTCACTTTTAAAACAATGCACGCCTGATACTATCGAGAGAATTAGAGATCGGCTCAGAGAGCTCACAGAAAAAAAACCGATTATTATAGGGGTCAAAATAGTCGACGATGGAACGGTGGATATCAGCAAGTTATATGGGGGCATTGATGGATTACCTGCCGATAAGAGTGTTGAGGAGGTAATATCCGCCTCTTCCGATGCATTGGATGTTTGTTTTCCTATTATCCAAAAAGATATAGGCTTTAATAATTTTAAAAAATCCACGGAAAATGCTTTTTACTCAAAGATTTTCGAAAAGATGCCCAAAGAGTTCGACTTATTGGCAACTTTTTTAGAAATCACCAAAGCAATGCCTGAGGGTGTGCTGGAAAAAGAAAAGTTAACTTTCTTGAGCAAGGGAGAATTGGAGCGAAGGGTAAGGGACAGAACTGCCGAATTGGAAAAGGCCTACAGAGAATTGAAAGCATTGGACCTTATGAAAGATGAATTTCTCAACATGACCTCACATGAGTTGAAAACCCCGCTGACCTCCATAAACAGCTTTCTGCAGTTAATGGGCAATGAAAAATTGGGAAAAATTACTAAAAAACAAAAGAATGCTTTGAAAACCATTTCTCAGGAGTTGAAGCGTCTTAGGGGTTCAATCGATAAAATTTTAGATACATCTAGACTGGAATCGGGGCGCGTAAAACCTGACATGAAAAATTTGCAACTAGCGGAGCTCATTCAAAACACGGTTAAAAGCATGAAAATGTTGGCCAAGCAAAAAAGGATTACCATAACTCAAAAAATAGCCGAATTGCCGTTAATCAGAGGCGATGAGCGGCAGTTGACGGCGCTCATGGTTAATTTGATTGATAATGCAATTAAATTCACTCCAGGAGACGGCATGATCATGGTTGAGGCCAAAAAGAAGAAAGATAATATTTTAGTCGAGGTAAAGGACACAGGTATAGGAGTAGCCAAGAATGATATGCCCAAGTTGTTTACAAAGTTCTTCCAAGTAGAGCACTCCGTTCCAGGTGCTGGTATGGGGTTGCGAATATGCAAGATAATCGTGGAGGCGCATGGTGGAAAAATAGGAGTTAAGAGTAGACTGGGGAAAGGTTCGACATTCTTTTTCGCGCTGCCAATAAAGAAATAGTTAGCTGTTGATAACCATCTTTCATTTTTAGGCAATAGCGGTGAATAGATTCCATAAAATAATTAAAATTTTTCCGTAGAAAGGAAACTTTTTATTCCAAACTTGGTAATAACTATCTGAGTATATGCGCAATTTACTAAAACGGACGGAGAAGGAGCCGCCCTTGGAGGTAACAGTAAAAAAGCTGGCGAAGAAACGGAAAAAACGTGAAAGAGGGATTGAGAAACCTGAATGGGTGAAAACTGGGGTTCCCGGATTTGATGATTTAATAGAGGAAGGGGGCATTCCAAAAGGCGCAAATATCCTCGTTTCGGGAGGCCCGGGGACCGGAAAAACGATTTTCTGTTTACAGACCCTTTATAACGCGACCTGCAACGGACATAAATGCCTTTATATCACATTTGAAGAATCGCCGGAGAGGTTAAAAAAACACATGCGGCAATTTGGCTGGAAAATCGACACCTTCGAGGAAAATGATTTATTTGTTATAAAAAGGTTGGATCCATTCCGCATAGCGAGGTCTGTCGAGGCGTTACTTGCAAAGGCAGCAGGGCAGTTGCCGATAGAAACGAAAGGATTGCCGAAATTGATCCCTGATGGTTTCAACCCGTACATGATTGCGATGGACTCAGTCTCTGCCCTTGAATCGGCGTTCACAGGAAAACCAGAGAGTTACAGAATTTATATAGAACAACTATTCAGGCTTTTTGAGCAGACTGGGGCGATGACATTTTTGGTAACAGAAACGGAGGAGGCCCCAAAGAGATATTCAAGAACTGGCGTGGAAGAATTTCTCGCGGATGGTGTCTTTGTCTTTTACTACGGCAAGGTGCGAGATATGCGGTTGAGGGCCGTTGAAATCCTAAAGTTGAGGGGAGCGAAGCACTTAAACAAAATCGTGCCCCTCCACATAACTGATAAAGGCTTAGAGATCTTTCCTGGTGAACGCATTTTCGAGGTTGAATAAAACTTAATTATGTTGGTTAACCAAGAGTCCAAGTAATCAAAGGAAGCGACGGCAAATATCAACCTTCTGCAGTAATTCCCCAACCCTTTAAAATAATTCCCTTGTGGGTTAACTTGTATGGGGTTGGTTTCATGACGTAATTTATTCCTGGCATTTTTTTAACTGTTAGCCAGCGGTGGTATTTTTCTTTCCCCCTCAATGATAATTCGAATACAGCATCGACAAAATCCATCGCCCAGCTCACGGTCGTTGAACTATGCGAGCGCGGATTTAATATGAAAATTCCTATGCTTCCCTGAAGCTTGGCTGCCACGGTTAGATGCCTCATGAGCTTCAAAACTGGGGCATCTCCTGCAAAGAGCATCAGTACAGAAAATGTGTCGTGAATAAATCGTAAGTTGCCATTTGCTTTCTCACCCATAGAGTCTCTAGCCAAGTTAAGGATTCGGTGGACTTTACTCAAATCGCTTATGTCATCTATGACGTGCTTCGCATCTGTCGGAGTTTGTTTGAACCCAGCGCCTTGTGTGTATCCATCTATTATTTGTAGCTTTCCCGCCTTCTCATATGGTCGCACGTTAAATTCGAGGTCATCGGCAATCGACCTGACAAAAGGAGGTGGCTGGTTGTAAGAAACGAACTGGCCGTATTCACCCCTTGCCAGACCTTCACAAAGGATTTTCATGGCGAAAGTTGCAGCCTTAGTTCCCGGCTCTTCAAGCAAAAGTATGGACGTTCCTCGGGGTATTCCGCCACCCAAAAATTCATCTAAACCCTTGATACCGGTTTTTGCCAGCTTTTCCAAGAATCCACCATCCTCTTTTTTGAGCCTCCAAGTTTATATTAATTATACCTTTCCTTTATTAGTATTCTTACTTTATTTAAATTACGGTTTTTTACTTAATAGGGTATTTTTTTTAAAGGCAAAATCCGATGTTGACTTATTAAGTGCTCATTTTGTAATTAAAAACGAGTGGTAAAAGCAGGCAAGAGAACGCAAGTATATCACCAAACGGCAGTAGAGATGCATAGATTGCCTCGGCATCGTCTTCTCCCTATTTGCAGGCTCGGCGAAGTGGATAGCGAAGTTGGTCGGGGCGGAATGATTGTCTGTGGGTTACTGATTATTACAATATTTCTTTGATGATAAATATCGAGCGAGAAAAAGACTTTTTAGTTAAAATTAAAGAAATTTAACACAATTATACAGAAATTTTTGAAAGAAATCTGAATAATTTGACATAAATGAAGCGATTAGGTTGTTTGACCCCTAGTTGGCGAGGTTTGATGCGCAATAAATCTTACTGGTATTATAAAGGGGAAACTAAAATAGTGATGGCGAATACGTGTATGGCGAAAAACTAGGGTATCTGTGGGTGCTTGAGTAAACTTGGAAGGGGATGGGAGAACCTGAGACGGACTAAGAAATCGCGGCGACCGTATGTAGCGCTTTTGCTGGTGGCTGCAGTAGCGACATTTTTATTGGCATGCCTGATCACACTGCCCGTGCCTGTTTGTGCTGGCGTTCCAAAAACACTGCGCCCAAATGGTAACGGAACGTATACGGAATTTGAAAATGTTATTCCTGACAATATTGCACACTGGGAGGCGGTGGATGATACATCTGCCGACGGGGATAATAGCTATATAGCGTCGGAAACTCCAAACAACCGAGATACGTTTGCCTTGTCAGACCCAGGTATCCCGTTTAGCTCGACGGTAAACTCTGTCACGGTATATGCGACCGCAAAAAGAGTTGAAAAGTTTAAAGAGGGATTCTATATCATGATAAGAAGTGATAACACGGATAGTCTGTCTCCCCTAAAAACAGCAGAAGAAGATACCTACGCGGTATTTTCCGAGGTATGGGAAGACAACCCAGCGGATAATCAGCCGTGGACAGTCGAGGATGTCAATGCTTTGCAAGCGGGGGTGCAAGTGAGCACTGGGGTTGTGGTAACACAAATTTATATGGTGATCGATTACATACCGTTCAACTTCAAGATAAACGCATCCCCCAGCAGCCTCACGGTTCAGCAGGGCAGCTCGGTATCGACAACTGTTCACGTTACGCTTACCTCTGGGCTGACAGTACCTGTATCGCTGTCTGGCAGATGGTTTGGAGTTGATCCGGGGGGAGTCACTCCGATTTTTTCCCCGCCCTCTGGCTCCCCGGATTTTGATAGTACTTTAACTTTTCAAACAACTGCAGTCGCAACCGTCGGCACGTATACTTACCGAGTGATAGGCGAATGTGATGGTCTGACCCAAAGAACAGATGTTGAGCTAGAGATAACTGAACTGATACTTCCAGCTGCTCCCACTTTAATTTCACCAGAGAACGGAGTAACCATAGATAGTCTCACACCAACGTTTGACTGGGCAGATGTCGCGGGGGCCACATCCTATAAGCTGGAGGTGGCAACCGACAACAATTTTTCAAACATCGTGCGCACCAAAACTGTAATAGATTCGACCGCGACTCTTTCCGAAACTGAAAAGTTATCGTATGGAACTCACTACTACTGGAGGGTTCGGGGGATAAACGCCGCAGGGTCAGGGGATTGGTCATCAACTTGGAGCTTCATCGCAAAGTCGACCGCCCCGAAGATTTTGAGCTTTGAAATCGAGGCCGGAAGTCAATACACGAACTCTACGAGTGTCGAATTGACCATATCCGCGCGAAATGCTGTGGAAATGCAGTTTTCAAATGACGGAGTGATATGGGGTGTTGGATGGGAACCTTACGCAACTTCAAAGTCCTACACTTTATCGGTCGGCGATGGATCTAAGAATGTGTACATAAGGGTAAGGGACAGCGTTGGCGACGTTGGTCCAACATCAGTTAGTTCGATAATCTTAGATCAAACGTCACCATACACCACCCATTCGTTGTCTGGAGATATGGACCCTAATGGCTACAAGGGCTCGGTTGTGGTTACGCTAAACAGTATGGACTTCTATGGTGTTGAGTCGACAAGATATAGAATTGATAATAACGAGTGGCAAACGGGGAGCACTTTTGTGGTTTCGAGCGAGGGTAAGCACACAATCAAATACCACTCCACGGATAAGGCCGGGAACGAGGAGGAAATAAAATCGTTCCAAGTAACGGTATATACACCGACCACCTTCCCGCCGATTCTATTAGTAAGTATCCTTTTGATAATTGCGGCAGCGATGGTTTTAGTATCATTTCGTCTAAGAAGCCCTGCGCCTAAAAAGATGTTAAAGACTGTGATGGAGGAAAAAAGAGAAGTACTGAGGCTCAAAAAAGATGCTGCCGTAAAATACTTCAAAAATGGTTCCATAAGCAGGATTACCTACGATGAGTTGATGAGGAAGTACGATGACAGAATGGCGGAACTCGAAAGGATGGAGCGAACATTGAGGGCGAAGATAAAAAGGAAACCGAGGAAAAAGGTCAAAAAGCGCGAGAGGAAGCGTACAGAAGCAACGGCGAGGCTCCAGAGTATAAAAAAGAGAATAGGCCGTGTGTGAACTGCGTCCGGAAGGCGGCCAACTAATAGAAATTACAAAAGTTGTGGCTAGAAAACTCCTAATTCATTCGTCGGGAGTCCAAAAGCTAGGTTTCAGAACCTTCATACGTGCTGCTAAGTACCAGCTTTATTTTTTTGGCTTTTTCACGTCCGATGCCACGCACCTGCCGTAAATCATCTTCGGATGCCGCCATCACCCGTTCAACTGTACCGAAGTATTCAAGCAGCCGCTTGGCGAGCACAGCCGATACGCCGGGCAGTCCTTCGACTACAAATCTCTGTTGCTCGGACAAGGCCAAACCCTTGGGTTCACCACGTATCGCGATTTCTCGGGCCTCTTCCACCTGTTCACGCCTAGCAATGGCGGCGAGGATTAGCGCCGTTTCTTTTTCATCTCGGGTTGGCAATATTGGAATGTTGAACTCCACGGCAAGCGCGGCAAGTGCTCCCCGAATCGCGTTCGGGTGGATCTTCCTTTTCGAGTACAAACTTCTGCCTTCCAAGATGAGCACCGGACGCTCAAACGTTTCACCCAATTGCTTGGCTTGACATAGGAGCCGTTTATCGACAATCGACTGTAAAAAATCGCCAACAGATTTTCGTTCAACCCCTACTCGATCTGACAGGATGAAATCGCCAACACTAAGCTGGCGTGCTTCAACCTCGACACCGAGCTGCGTGAGCTCGTGCACAACGCCGGATGGAACCTCACGATGGTCTGCTATTATTTTTATCTTTTTTGCAGCGAATCCATCAAGTGGTTTTTGTTTGGTCATTTCTCAGCCTCTTCTCAAAGTATGCGGCGAGAAGATAAAAATAGCGATTAAATGAGGAAAAGTCGGGACGGTTCATCAGGAAACTATAATGCTATGAACCATTATCCAAAAGAGCAACCACATGATGAAAAATCCCCAAAACCCTTTCTTAAACGCAGTCCCCCCTGTCCACTTTCCGCCTGGGAACTCATCAGGTAAAAATTTTAGAACATATGGAGCCAGCTTATATGAAATGTAAAAGAGAAAGAAAATGATTGCAAAGAGCGCTAACGTACCTTGCTCTGACGATAGGCTGCGCGGTAGAAGCCCTGAGATACAACCGGCTATCGCTCCCCAGCCCGCAAACAGGAGGTTAATTTTAACCACGAGTTCCATATTTACACCCAGTGATGACATGAAGTTATCCATGTCTTGCTTGGACATTATGGTCTGCACCCGAGAGCTTAAAAACGCTATCGGTGGTCGAGTCGATAACGTGTATGAGTTAGACGGGATTTTCCTCCTGCGGCTGCGTTCGCCTGATAAAGGGCGCCAAGATGTAATCCTAGAGCCGGGCTGCAGGGTTCATCTCACAAGCAGGATGTATAAAACCCCAAAAAAGCCGAGTGCATACGCAATGTTTTTGCGCAAGCACTTGGTTGGTGCACAACTGACAGCAGTTGAACAGCCCGATTTGGAACGTATTGTTGAGTTTAAATTTTCTGGGAAGGAAAAATGCGTCCTCATCTTGGAACTCTTCAGTAAAGGGAACCTTATCCTCTGCAATGACCAGCTCGATATCATTCAACCCTACCGAGTTGAAGTGTGGCGGCATCGCGCGCTCAAACCTCGCGAAAAGTACCTTCACCCCCCAACTAAGGGCGTTGACATACGAGAGCTTGATGTTCAGGGGTTGCGCCGTGCTCTCGGAGAAGCCCCAGATGTGGTGCGAGCCCTAGCGATAAACCTGAATGTGGGTGGCCCGCTTGCCGAGGAGATATGCGCTCGAGCTGCGGTGGCTAAAAGTCGCGGCCCAAGCGAACTTTCCGAACAGGAACTCACTGCAATCATTCAATCCATCAAGAGCTTGTTCACACAGGAACCAGCGGCTCATATCGTATATGATGATGGTAAACCTGTAGATGTTCTACCATTTGATTTTAAGACTTACATAGGAAAGCGGGTAAAACGATTTGATTCATTTAGCGAGGCCCTTGATGAATATTTCAGCACTCTCGCAATCACCTCGGCGGGAGAGAAACAGAGGAAGCGCTTTGAAAGGGAGCTCAGTAAGCTACGCAGGCGACTAACGGAGCAGGAGAAACACTTCGCGGACCTCTATGCGAAGTCCAGCGGTGCCAAGCGGAAAGCAGACCTCGCCGCAATCCATCATGCGCAGATAAACGATTTGATGAGTTATTTGGAGAAGCTTAGGCACGCGAAGGGTTGGCAATCGGCTATCAGGGCAATAGACGAAGCTAAAGCAGCTGGGAAGTTATGGGCAAAGGCCATCAGAAAGGTCGACCCCGATGCTGCAAAAATTGAATTCGAACTAGCTGGGCAACGTATTATCCTCGACCTTCGTTTATCCGCGTTCGAGAATGCATCGCGGTTGTACAAGCGATACAAGAAATCAGCGGAAAAAGCAGCGGGGGCGAAGGATGCTATGGAGAAGACTAGGCGGGAGCTTGACCGATTGCTCACCGTTGGCATGCCGGAGCTCAAGGTTGCAATGCCACGTAAGCGCAGGAAACTGAAGTGGTTTGAGCGTTATAGATGGTTCATATCGTCCGACGACATGCTAGTCATCGGGGGGCGGGATGTGAAGACCAATCAGGAAGTTGTTGAGAAGCACATGGAAGCTGGCGATCGATACCTGCACGCCGATATAGTCGGTGCCCCTCACGTCGTGGTCAAGGCAGCAGGTAAGGAAGTACCTGAAACCACCCTCAGGGAAGCAGCGGAGTTCGCGGCGATGCACTCGCGGGCTTGGCGGGAGGGGCTGGGGGAACTAGATGTTTACTGGGTGGTCCCAGAGCAAGTTTCGAAGCGAGCACCGACCAGCACCTACCTACCAAAAGGAAGCTATATGATTCGTGGGAAACGCAACTTTCTAAAAGTTCCAATCGAGGCGGCCATTGGTGCCGTGATGATTAATGGTGAATTGGTGATTACGTGCGGCCCTTTGAGCGCGATTAAAAAACATTCGCAAAATGTTGTCGAGGTCGTCCCAGGAGGGTTAAAGAAATCAGAACTTGCACATGAAGTCCGGACGCGTTTGCGGACTGAAGGAGTGGAGGCTTCTTTGGATGAATTTGAGCGAGCGCTCCCACCTGGCAAGGGCGACATCAAGCGGGTGCCGAGCCGATGAAAAAGCGAATTTTCGTGCTCGCGATTTTTCTGATAATTCTCGGCTGCATAGCAACTGCCCATTTGGGTGAAGCTCAGCAAGAGGCGGTCTATGTAATAGAGGTAGACGGAACGATCGACGCCGGCATCTCGGATTTCATCAGAAAATCAGTTGATCGGGCCGAGCGAGACAACGTTGCGCTGATAATAAAGATGAACACACCCGGTGGATTGCTCTCGGCGACGAAGGAAATCGTCGATCGAATGCTAAACGCGAAGGTGGAACTTGTTGTCTGGGTCACACCGAGAGGGGCATGGGCTTACTCCGCTGGTACCTTCATCCTTCTAGCGTCCAATACCGCGGCCATGGACAACGGAACAACAATCGGGGCCGCGCAACCGAGGCCAGAGGATCCAAAAGTTACCGCGGCGATGGCGGAGTGGATAGGGGAGGTAGCCGATCAACGAGGACGGCCCAAAAATGTCGCAGAGTTATTCGTAACCCAAAATTTAACGATGGGGCCTCAGGAAGCTCTCGACAACGGGATAATAGAGCTGCGCGTCAGCAGCGTTGACGATATATTGGATAACATTGGCTTATCCGGAGCTAGGGTAGAAACTCTTGAGATGGGCATCTTCGAAAAAGTGTTGAGGGTGCTCAGCGACCCGAACATAGTTTCCATCTTGTTTATCGCCGGCCTTCTTGGTGTCTTAGCCGAGATAACCACCCCGGGCATAGGAGTCCCCGGCATAGCTGGCGTGATATGCTTGCTGCTGGCTTTCTGGGGTTTGGGGATCCTCGAAATAAACTACGTCGGGGTCGCTTTGATTCTGCTTGGAGTGGTGCTGATTGCGGCCGAACTCTTCACGCCCGGCTTCGGTGTTTTTGGGGTTGGCGGAGGAGTTGCCCTCTTCTTGGGCTTACTGATGATCGATAAAGAGCCTTGGATCGAGGTCGCAGGCAACTTGGTAAAAGGGGCAGCGATAGGTTTGCTCGCTTTATTTGCCATCTTAATCGTGCTAGCGAGGCGTGCCATGAAGAAGCCCGTTACTGTGGGCAGAGAAGCGATGGTGGGCCAAGTTGGTGTCGCTACTACCGACATCGCCCCAGATGGGACGGTCAAACTAAAAGGTGAACTCTGGCGCGCAACCTCTGAAAAACGGATTCGAAAGGGCGAGGAAGTCGTGGTCAAAGATATGAAGGGATTGGTGTTGATTGTCGAAAAACGTGGCAAGAAATAATTGTTCTTTACTTACTTTTTCTTACTTTCCCTTCTCCTTCTCTGAACTGTCGAGGCTAAACCTAGCACTTCTCCAAGCTGGGTGCCGAGCTGAGTCGGGCTCACCACGATCATGTTTTTTTCTCGGGCTATCTCGGTAAGCGTTTGAAGTTCTCGAAGCCTTAGTGCAGCAGGGTCCGCCCGATATTGCTTCGCGGCCTCAGCCATCTTCTTCGCGGCCTCAAACTCACCCTGGGCCATTATCACCCTCGATCTTCGCTCTCGTTCTGCTTCCGCCTGCTTCGCTATCGCGCGGAGCATTTCCTCGGGCAGGCTCACGTCCCTTATCGTCACCGAACTCACTTTTATGCCCCAAGCGTCAGTCGCTTCATCGAGGATCTTCTGAATGCCCACATTCAGTTCGTCACGTTTAGTCAGCAGTTCGTCTAGATCCCTTTGTCCAAGCACATCGCGCAGCGTGGTTTGGGCGAGCAAGCTCGTGGCCACGATATAGTGCTCAACTTTCAGTATGGCATCGTTAGGGTTTACCACCCGCATATAAACGACCGCATCGACATTAACACTCACGTTGTCCCTAGTGACCACTCTTTGTTTAGGTACATCGAGCGTTATCGTGCGTAGGTCAACTTTCCTTATCCTATCGAGTATCGGGTTTATCAGGAAGATTCCAGGCCCCTTGATCCCAGCGTACCTGCCCAACCTGAATTTCACTGCGCGCTCGTATTCCCGTAGAACCTTTATCGCGAGCAGCAAAAATACAGCGACGATAAGAATGATGAAAATGATTAATCCGTCCAACCATGTCACGTGGTTCACCAAACTTTATTTAACGTTAGGTGTTTAAACACTTTTTCTTCACACAATTTGGAAGAGCCGCCGGCGAGGATTGAACTCGCGACCTCCACCTTTTTGTAAGCATACCAAGGTGGCGCTCTACCAACTGAGCTACGGCGGCTCGCTTAAAACTAGCACCTAAAATCTAAAAGGCTTCCGAGGTTAGCACTTTAATATCCTTGGACGATATGGATGCGGGAGTGAGATGAAAATCGGAGTTATCGGTTGCGGTAATCTCGGCAGTTCCTTGGTGAAAGGTTTACTAGAGAATAAGGTTCTGAGTGCTGGGGAGATGATTGTAAGCGACATCAGGGAAGAAAATCTAACTAAATTAAAAAATCTCGGCATCGAAACTACTAGCGACAATCAAAAATTGGTTAAGCAATGCAATGCTGTGTTCATCGCAGTAAAGCCCGATATCGTCGAATCAGTGCTAAAGAAGACCAAGGAAATTTCTGATGGCAAGCTATTCATCTCGGTTGCGGCAGGGGTCTCGACAAAATTTATTGAAGCGCGAACGAATGCCCGCGTAGTGAGGGTGATGCCAAATATATGTGGGGCTGTTGGCGAGATGGCTTCATGCTTCTCTTTGGGCAAGAGGGCTTCGCAAAAGGATGAAAAATTTGTGGAGAAGCTCCTGGCCGGAATGGGCACGACTTTCAAAGTGGATGAAAAGTTGATGGATGCTGTCACGGGGCTGAGTGGGAGCGGCCCGGCATATTTCTACTTCATTGTGAAAGCTCTGCAAGAAGCCGGGATTGAGCTCGGTCTGTCGAGCGAGGTTGCGCTCAAGCTTGCCGCACAAACAGCAAAGGGTGCAGGAGAAACAATTTTGCGTGGAGAAAAGACGCCAGAAGAGTTGATGGGGATGGTCTGCACCCCGAAGGGCACGACGATCGAGGGGCTCAAAGTGTTAGAAGACCAAAAGATGGCAGACGCGCTTAAAAATGCGGTGAAGGCTGCCGCGAAAAGGGCAAAGGAACTATCGAGATAACATCACTTTCCTGTTTGAGGCTCTTGGGCTTCCTTCAGACGTTTTTTTATTTGGGCTGGCAGCTCCTTCGCTTTTTCGTAGGCTGCGCGGAGCTCGGTGAGTACTTTCTCGACTATAACTTGAGGAGGTGTTGCTATCTTGCGCCTTCGCGTGCGATCCTTTTCATAGATAGCCTCCTCGAATCGGAGAGTGTGTAGGTCCCAGAGGTAATCTCCTAGTAGGACAACAGCGATGTAAATTTTCTTATTTTCCGGGGCCTCGAAGTGCTTTTCGGCGAGCAGAAGGGTGTAAGAGATGAACCAATCAAATTCCTTTTCTAGTACACCCAAGAATTTTGGCGCGTTCACACTTTTTCCCAATAACTCGATTTCCATACTCGTCCCCTTGGGCCCTCCACATGATAATTTAAAGCCCATGACCTAAAATAAACGAAGTGTGGGTCTCATGGGGGCCAAAGTTCGAAAGGAGTTAATCACTGACGTCGAAGGCGTGCTCAATGCGCTATTGGCTGGAAAACTCACTGTTGAGCAAGCTAAACGAAAGTTGGCGGCCCTCAACATAAAGCGGATCGGAGATCTAGCGAGGCTCGATGTCGAACGAATTCACCGAATTGGAATTCCAGAAGTGGTGCTGGCGGAGGGAAAGAATCCAAAAACAGTTGCTAAAGCTGCGGTTGCTCTTGCAGGCACAAGTGGTTACGCCCTAGTGACCCGGGTGGGTAAAGAACACCTCAAATTAATCCAAAAAGAAATTCGAAAGAATTTTGAGGTTGAGCACAATTCTAAGGCTAGAACTGTCGTCGTCAGAAAAAAGGGCCACCGTTTTCCAAAGAGGGGGAAGATAGGGGTACTTGCAGCTGGTACGGCCGACGTGCCGGTCGCGGAGGAGGCTGCAGTCTCGGCCGAAGTGATGGGTTGTGAGGTGCTGAAAGCCTACGATGTTGGTGTTGCCGGGATTCACCGATTGTTTGGACCTCTTAAGCATATGGTCGAGCAGGGGGTAGCGGCCATCGTGGTTGTAGCAGGCATGGAAGGGACTTTACCTTCACTCGTCTCAAGTTTGGTTGATGTACCCGTTATTGGGGTGCCAACATCGATCGGATATGGGGTGGGGCTGAAGGGAATAGGTGCCCTCGTGACGATGCTTCAAACATGCTCACCCAAGATCGCGGTCGTCAACATAGACAACGGGTTCGGCGGAGGAGTTTTCGCGGCTTCAATTGCAAAGCGGTTGAAACAAGAGTAATCATTTGAGAATTGTTGAGAGTTCCTTTCTCGATATTGGGCCCTCTCTCAGAACCCGTGGGGACCCGGAGCTGAGATCTACAACGGTCGATGGTGTGCCCAGTTTGCATTTACCGGAGTCCAGCGCTACATCAACACGTTTGCCCAGCTGCTCAAGCGCCTCTCTTATTGTAATGGGCGCTGATTTTCCCGAGAGATTTGCGGAGGTTGCTGTGATCGGACCACCCACAAACTCGATGAGCTTGAACACAACCGGATGGTCAGGAATTCTTATCCCTATATTTTCAGTGCCAGCGATCAAAAGTTTTGAAATTTTCTTTGGTTTTGCTTTAACCACCAAAGTGAGTGGCCCGGGCAAAAATTTCTTGAAAGCGAACTCGGCGATGGGCATTAGCTCGGCGATTTGTTGGGCCAGCTCAAATGAATTAACTGCAACAGGAATTGGGTCCTCCAATGGCCTTGCCTTTGCAGCAAAAACTTTTGCAACAGCTTCGTCCGAGCATGCGTCAGCCCCCAAGCCATACACGGTTTCTGTTGGATAGATAACCAAGCCACCAGTCCTGATCGTCGTCGCAGCCTCTGCAATTGCCCTAATTTTCGGCCTCTTTGGATCGACTTCGAAAATTTTAACCATTTACACCCAGCGACAGCACAGTTCTTAACCTTTTTTTTTACTGTACTATAACATAAAGTATATGCTTGGGGTCCGAATTGTGGCGAAGAGAAAGCCGGTGGACTAGACGCCTTGAAACTGACTGGCGGCGATGCTGCGTTCAATCGAACACTCAAGATGCTCTTAAACTCGTAGCTAATCCAAGTAGTGTTTAGTAGCAACGAAATAAGACTTGGATTATTGATTTGTAAACTGTCTCTGTGTTTGTCTTTATAGGTAACATTGGAATAAACAAAATGGTAATTATTACTGCAACGACAATGATTTCCACGATTAACTTTTTATATCCCACGTTTACCTTTACCATGGCATCTCTATCTCTATCCCTAAGTCTCCTAGTATGGCCTCTAGATCTATGGCCTCAAGGTAGTCCGCAACCACGACAGCTGCTAGGATTACGATTATCAGCAGCAAAATGATCATTCCCTTACCCATCGTACCTCACCTCCTGTTTCCTCAAATCGAACAATTCCTCCCAGTTCAAACCCTAATATTTTGGTAATATAACTTTTACGAACTATTAATCTTTAATTTGAGTCCTCTTATTCCACTGGTTGTTCATCGCTAAATTTGATGTATTTGTGTATGGTGCTGTATTTGTGTATGGTGCGGGGGGCAGGATTCGGACCTGCGAAGGCCCTACGGCCACAGGATCTTAAGTCCTGCCCCTTAGACCTGACTCGGGCACCCCCGCAGGATAAACCTCTCTCGAATGTGGCAATAAAACTAGCGCCCTTTCTTGTGGGCCCTGCGATAGACCGCGCGGTACTTCTTGCGCTTCTTTCGCAGCTTTCGCTCTAGTTCCTCTTCTTCCTTCTGTCGCATGGAATCACTGGTGCCCCCGCCGGGATTTGAACCCGGGTCGCGAGCTCGAGAGGCTCGCATGATTGACCGGTCTACACCACAGGGGCACCGTTTAATCGTGCTCGCGCAAATGTAAAAAGTTTCTCAAGATGTTGGGCTCGTAGAGATTAAACCCGGCCCCGAGCTTTCTGTCGTTTTCGATAAAACCATCGCAGCAAAGCGGCGCCCGAGATAAGCAGCACGATGACGATAATCACAACCAACATTTCAAGCGCGGGCCCAGCAGGAGGTGCGACTGACGGTGCGGACCCGGTGGGAGGGGTGACTGGCGTTGCGGGGACCGTTTGCGTCACGGCTAGGGTTCGGGTCGTGGAGTTGCCAGCGCTGTCGACCACCATAATCGTGAAGTTGTTGGTCCCACCCGAGAGGGTCACGGCCTTGCTGAAGGAGCCCCCGACAACTGGCACGGATTGCCCGTTCACATAAACTGTAACGTCACTGATATCGCTCACCGTCATGCTCAAGGTCAGCGTGAAATCCGAGGTCGTGAGCTGCCACCCGCCGGCCGTCGCGGTCGCCCTACTTTTCACAGTACCAGAGAGCTGAACCAAAGGCGCGGAGGTGTCGACCCTAAATGTATAGTTGTCAATCCCGCCTGTACCCCCGGTGTCAACGGCGTAAACCTCGAAGATGTAGGGACCATCGCGGAGTCCCGCGTATGACTCGCTCGTGCCTGAAATCGACTGCCAGTCAT
>CAYFPZ010000078.1:0-5324 GCA_964345105.1 Hadarchaeota archaeon (SeqCode) | reverse complement strand
TCTCGGCTTGATAGAGCTTATCTTAAGAGTTTCTAAGTTAGATTAAACTGGGGCCGCCGTAGCTCAGCGGTGGAGCGATCGCCTCGTAGCCTGTCGGGATAGCGATAGGTCGTGGGTTCGATCCCCACCGGCGGCTCCACTTTTAAAGTGTGCTTGGTCATCTCGGAAATGCAGGCTCACACTTCACTCCGAGCTCGCTGCAGACCGACTCAACCTTCGAGCACACCCGACGCCAGTTTTCCGGGTCTCGGGAAAAGCTAGGATATCGTTTCACCGGTCCCGGACGCTTTTTTTCAAGCACTGGCGTAAGCCTATCAAGTACCCATCTTCTCAGGTTGAGTCGATCGTAGATGAGCCTGCTATTCGTTCGTTGGGCAACTTCAACTACTCGTCTGATGTTTTCTTCGCTATCGTTGATATCCGAGATGATCGGTCCTAAAAAGATCCACGTTGCAACACCGCGGGTCGAGAACTCTTCGAGCACTTGTGCACGTGCATCGGGTGGTGAAGCGTGAGGTTCAAGCTCGCTTGCTAGCTCGGTATCCATTGTTGTTATCGTTACCCCTACTTCAAAACCTCCGGGCTTGATCACATCCTTGTCACGCAACACCAAGTTGGATTTTGTCTGGATGCATACATCGAAACCCCTCTTTGAAAGTAGTTCGATGCATTTGCGGGTGAGTTCGAGTTTGGCTTCTAGCGATTGGTAAGGATCGCATATCGTGCTAACCCCAACCGTGCCGCGTGGTTTTTTCCGCAGCTCTTTCGCCAGCACCTCGGCGATGTTTTGCTTTGCCCGCACGAACTTTCCCCAATTCATCGCAATCCATTCGTCGCGAAGGGTTGAGGGCGAGTAACAATAGACGCAGCCGTGCTCGCAACCCAAGTATGGGTTCAGCGAGTACCTCAGCCCAGGCAGCTTGCTGGGGGAAAGAGCGGTCTTGCATTTAATTGATGAATATTCAACGCTCATGCGGCAAACTCCGTGATCTTTTTCTGGAACAGCGCGCGTTTCAACATTTCACTGTTTTCAATCCACTTGCGTAGCGGGATGGTAAGTTTCGTCTTTGCGTGATTAAGTGCTGCTTGAAGGGTGTCGAACTTCGGTGGCTCGCTCTGCATCGTTTGTCTGACGGACTCGCGCACATTCCAGACGCCAACGGGTAGGATGTAGCCGGGATGAATTTCTCGAAGCACCAGCGCCGAGGCCTGCCTTCGTTCCTGATTCAACTTCTCGGCAACCGCCAGCCTGCAAGCGTAGTAACACCCGCCGACATCGGGGTAAGTTGTCCGGCCGCGGTAGGGCTCGAAGTCCCCCATTATCGCGGGGGCAGCGGCACTTTTGTCGGGATTCCAAGTAGTGCCTGGGAACCAAGCCTCGATCCATTCGAAGCTCCAGCTTTCAGGCATCAGAATTGTTACAAACAGATTGTCAAGGTGTTTGAAAAAGTAGACACGATACTCGTCGATCGTATCGTGCTGTTTTATTCTATTGATGAGCTGAAGCGATAGAATCGAGTCGACCGCTGTGATGCTCCAGCGGGTCGGGACAAGCTTCCTACGCTTTTGGAAGCCGAACATGCCCAAGCTGAAAGCCCGTTGGATGCGCGTGACCAAAACATCATTTTCGTAGAGCTCGACGACCGCATCGGCCGCCTTAAAGTCTCGGTCGTAAAATGCGCGTTCTATTCTCTGATCGACACTCACGTCTGAAGCTTTGAATGATCGCAGCGGCGCGGAGGGGCCGAAGGGCTGGGACTCTCCGCTCAGGGTTATCACCTTGTTAGGAACTCTCGTGAGCATGGCTTCAGCATCGACAGGCCGCTTCCCCATCGCCAGCTCCTGAAGCGTGTCAAGCAGCCTCCCGCCAGATTGGGCGTTGTACACGCTTGCCCGTACCTTCCCACGGATTAGGGCGAAGCGATAATCGATTATGTCTTGAATGCTTTTCCCAACCCACAGCTCAGGGGTGTCGAGGATTTCGGTGTCACCTCGGTAGGGGGGCACCATGGGACCAATGTAAACTTTGGGATAGCCTATGCGCCCGACGAACACCCCTGGGGGCGTCGAGCCTTGGATGTGTGGAGAGGTGATTTGCAGGCTCGATTTGGCGAGCGATTGCGCTTTGGCCACGATCGGGCATCTCAGCTTGCCACAAAGCATTCGTCCTCCTTTGCACAGCAGGCAAAGGGAGCTTGAGGGGGCTCGGGCAACTTTGATGTCTCTGAATGCCGCGAGCTCGCCAACTTGTTTGGATGAGAGGATATCCCGAAGCCATTTAATATTAGTTGGCCGCATACAATACCCATTATACTTGGCGTGTTTACCAATAAATGGTGGAAGTTGTTTGAGATTTTACGATTTCGAATTGGCGAGGGTCAAGCGATTTCTAAGGCAACACAAGGCGAGACGAGCGGCGATTCAACTTCCTGCAGGGTTAAGGGAACACTTACGAGAAATCGTGGAACCTTTCGCTGAAATGGGTGTGGAGACACTCGTTTTGGCGGACAGCTGTTATGGCGCCTGCGATTTGGCCGATGTAAAGGCAAAACAGCTTGGGTGTGACGTGCTGGTTCATTATGGACATGCAGACATGGGGCTGCGCGCCTGTTTGCCAACTCTCTACATTGAGGCACGCATGCTGGCTGACCCGCTCGGGGTGGTTGAGCGTGTGCTGCCCGAGTTGAAGTTCAAGCGCGTGGGGCTACTCACTACTGTTCAACACATTGCCCACTTGCAGAATGTAGCGAAACTCCTCCGCTCAAGCGGGATAAAACCGTTGATCGGCAGGCCTGGGCCGAGAACGAAGTACCCCGGGCAACTTCTGGGTTGTGATTTCGGTTGTGCCCGCTCGGTCGCCGCCCGCGTAAACGGTTTTCTTTACATCGGTACAGGTGAGTTTCACCCGCTGGGCGCAGCGCTCGCGACTGGCAAGCAGGTTTTAGCCGTAAACCCAATTTCAGAGGACTTCAAGACTTTCGCCCCTGATATCGACGCTTTCCTGCGAAGGAGAAAAGCGATGATTGCTCGAGCTGTATCGGGAGAGCGGTTCGGCATCATCGTGAGCACAAAGCCCGGACAAGCCCGCTTCAAGCTCGCGGCGAGGCTGGCGGAGAATCTCAAGCGAGCCAGCAAGGTCGCGCACGTACTTGCGATCGACGAGGTTCGGCCGGAGGAGCTGGGTGATTTTGGGCTCGATGGGTTCATCTGTGCCGCCTGCCCACGCATACCTATTGATGATGCGGAGCGATTCGAGCGACCGATTCTGACCCCCTTTGAGGCGCGGGTCATGCTGGGGAAGGCAAAGTTTGAGCCATACAGGATGGACGAGGTTAATAGGAAAGATTTTTGATGTACTATCTAAGAAGATTTAAGCTCGTGATAGATTAGTTAAGGTGGGTTGGCATGGCAGAAATAAAAACAGGCGATTTTGTTGTTCCGGGGGACTTCCTCGCAACCGCGGAGGAGTTCGTCCCGGGAGATGGAGCATACGAAGATGATGGCAAGATTTATTCCTCTTGTACTGGCGTGGTGCTCGTCGATATTCGAACCAAGCACATCTCGGTATTGTCCCGTACCTCTGGGCCGCCAAAGTTAAAGCGCGGCGACACAGTAGTCGGGCGGGTCGAGGATGTAAGAGACCAGAGTGCGAACGTTTACATAGGAGTTCTCAAGGGGCGCGAGAATCGAGAACTTCCCCTCCCAAATATGGGCACCGTTCACATTTCACAGGTTCGCACTGGTTACGCCAAGGAGATGCGCCGCCAGTTTAAACCTGGCGATATCGTCCGCGCGCGGGTTCTGGACGCGCGCAGAGAGCCCGTCCAGCTTTCGACAGCTGGAGATGATCTAGGAGTACTCGTTGCAGCTTGTTCGCGCTGCCGTGCGCCGCTTGAGCGAGAGGATTCCAAGCTTCGGTGCTCGGAGTGTGGCAATTTAGAGTTCAGGAAGCTCGCGAACGATTACCGCCAAGGAGCCCTCTGATGCAAAAACAAAAGCGAATCATCAACGTGCGGGTGAAGGACGCCTCCCAGCTCATCGCGTTGATGGAAAAACTTGGGAAGCTAGAAGTGGATTTAGTCGCGGAGTCGCGCCCCAGAGCGGTCAAGATAGAGGTATTCGGCTCGAAGGAGGAGGTCCGCGGGCTGGAGCACAAGATAATGGAGTTTCTCAAAAACTCGCAATCCTCATAAATGAATGGAATAAATTAAGTAAGGTGCATAGCCGTGGAACTTGAGCTTGTCGAAAAGGGCGATGGGGTCCTACTGCTAAAGGTAAGGGAGGAGGATCATACCCTCTGCAACCTTTTGCGCAAAACCCTGCTTAACGACAAATACGTCGTTGCGGCATCTTATGCGATCGAACATCCTCTCACGGATCCCCCCAAGTTCTATGTGAAGACAAAAAAGGGAAAGACTCCCGAACGCGCCCTTATGGATGCGGCTGGGCAATTAGCGGAACAGTTTAAGGAGCTACAGAAGCAGTTGCAGCGAGAGCTCAAGAAATAATCGCGGAGCGCTCCTCGCGGGGGCTTTAGTTGCAAAAAGTCAAATTTTGGCAGATAAAGCCAGAGATACGGATTCTCGGCATAGACGATGGGCCATTTGAGCGACGTGCGAGGGGGACAGTTCCACTCATAGGAACGGTCTTCAGGGGAGGGCGATGGCTAGACGGAGTCCTGAGCACCACCATCGAGCAGGACGGCACCGATGTGACCGAACGCGTGGTCGAGATGATCAACCGAAGCCGGCACCGGGGGCAGCTCAGAATAGTGATGGCGGACGGCGTGACCTTTGCCGGCTTTAATGTGCTCGATGTCAAGAAGGTATTCGAGCAAACAGGTCTGCCGATCATCATCGTTTCTAGGGAGTTGCCGAACATGGTGGATGTCAAAAAAGCGATCAAGCATCTCCCCAACTGGCGCGAGCGTTGGAAGATAATTAAAAGTTCTGGCAAGATTTATCCAGTGAACACTAAACGCCGAGCGGCGCCAGTCTACATGCAGTTTGTCGGCATGGGGCGTGCCGATGCTGAACAGGTGGTAAAATTAAGTTCGACGCGCAGCTTAATCCCGGAGCCGTTAAGGGTCGCGCACTTGATTGCCACGGCCATGGTGCGAGGCGAGAGTTACGGGAGGGCCTAGCTTGGCGAGAAAAAAATCATGGAAGAAGTTACGTATGACCAAGAAATTTGTAGTGGATATATTCGGCCGCCATATCGTCAAAGAAGTGCTGAAATTCATCTTGATCTTAGCTATCCTCTATTTTGGTGTGAGTGGGTTTTTGGTATTGGCTCTTCGCGCCGACCCGTACTGGAGGGCGGTC
>CAYFPZ010000077.1:0-13028 GCA_964345105.1 Hadarchaeota archaeon (SeqCode) | reverse complement strand
CCCGCCGTGTTCCGCACCAGGGTTGTCTCGAAATCATCACTAGGTGTTCCCGCCAATAGCTCGGACGAGGACCCAATTTTGGCACGATTGCCGACGGGTTGCTCCAGTGTTCCCGCAGTGATGCACCGGCGCTCATAGATCACGCCAGCTCTCGATTACCACGGATTGTTCCTTCATCGCAGTTTAAGTTGGTTTTTTGTGGAGTAAAAGCCTTACTTTTGTAGCTCAAGCTCAAACGCCGCAACCGGGTGCTCGAGTTCGAATCCTAGGATGACTTCTGGATGTATTTCACCAACAATGCCCAAGCTCTTACCGTCGGAGACAAACTCAGCCGCTCGACCTTGTAAGAAGCTGGAGTGCTCGATGGGACGGACCTCATAGAAAATGCCTAACTCTCGGAGCAAGGCCTCCGCAACGGCTTTGATATAGGTGAATCCTGTTTCCTCGCCTATCACCATCGCTGCAGCACGGCGCACGCTTCTAGCACTAGTTTCAGCTTGGTCGTCAAGCACCACAACATCACCCACCTCAAACACGCGCTGGGGCAACGGGTTGCGTCGGTTCGCTCGCAGCACAGAGAGCAAGCAGGGGAGCAACGAGTTTCTTATGATTGTGTACTCCTCCGACACCGGGTTCGCGATTTCTGCAGCCTCGCCACCTACGCGCATGAGCTCGAAATTCGTGTGCTGGTTGGTGAGAGTGTAAGTCATGACCTCCATGAATCCCAACCCCGTCAAAACTCGCCTAGCCCGCTCACTGAGTCGCTCTACTGGTGCCCGCTCGCCTGTGGTCACCACCTTAGGCAGTGTGGGCTCGAGCCGGTCGTAGCCGTAGCCTATGGCTATATCTTCAATGAGGTCAACCTCGTGCATCAGGTCGCTTCGGTAAGGCGGGGCCAGCAGCGTCAAGATTTCACCTTTACCCACAACGCCGTAGCGCATGCGTTCCGCAATCTTGGCAATTCCCTTCGGTTTCAGGTTGAGGCCTATGAACTCGTTTGTGGCGCGCACGCTCAGGCGGTGTCGGCTGGGGCGAAGGTTGGGCGTTTGAACGCGTCTACTCGGATACTTAACCACGACCGACTGAAGCCCAAAACCCCGCTCAGCCAGTCCGGTCATCAAGATCGTTAGGGATTGATTCGCCACGCGCTCGTCCTCGCCCGTGACATCAATGAAGAGTCGTTTTGTGTTGCTCGTGACGCGCGTCTCTTCACTGTTGATGATTGGGGGCATGGAAAGCACCACGCCTCGGGAGTCGATTAGCAGCGGGTAGCGGGGCCGCCCCTGTATGATCGATCCGTACTCGATGCCCTTCGGGTGTTCGCGCAGGATTTGAGCTGGCGTGAGCTCCCGAGCGAATTCCAGCGGGACGAAGCGGATGCCATCGGGCAAAGTGGTGGTGTAGCGCACGGGCGGCTTGATGGTGTCGAGGTCGTAAACACCTATTGAGCCCCTGCGCCGATTTCTGCATAGTGAGGCGTGAAGCTTTTCTTGGACCTGCATGAGTGATGCCACAATTTCATCGGTCAGCTTCACGTTTGTCACGACGCCAGCCGCGATAAAAGGTCGGATGGTCTTAACGCTCTGGTCAACTTCGACCGTCACTCCAGAAGCGCTCAGCTTGTAAAGAGGTAGTCCTGTTTTCACACTTAAAAAGCCACTAAGCGCCCTCGCTACTCCTTCAGGGCTGAGCAGGTCGGGGCGGTTGTGCGTAATTTCAAGCTTGAGCTCGTCGTTGGTAGCCTCGGCCTCTATCCCCAGCATGCCCAAACGCTCGCAGAGTTGATTCGACTCAATTCGCTTGCCAACCAGCTTGCAGAGGTCGCGGTAGCTGACGTTAATCGACGGCATCTATACCATCCTCTTTGTGCGAAGCCATTCGAGGTCGTTGTTGAAGAGATCTCGAATATCTTCGATACCCAGCTGAATCATGGCTAGTCGCGAGAATCCAATCCCCCACGCGAGGACCGGATGCTTGATACCTAATGGGCGGAGTAACTCAGGTCGGAACATTCCCGCGCCCAAAACCTCGAGCCACTCATGCTTTTCGGGGAAGTACACGTCAGCTTCCACCGATGGTTCTGTGTAGGGGAAATAACCCGGCCTGAACCTAATCTTGGGCAACCCGAGCTTGACCATTATCTGCTTGAGGTACCCAAGCATGTCGCGCAGCGTAAGCCCGGGATTCATCACTATCCCCTCGGCTTGGTAGAATTCGGCGAGGTGTTTATAGTCGATTTTTTCATGGCGGTAGACGCGGTCGATGCAGAAAACCTTAGCTGGCGGCTCCGGATGTGAAGCTAAGTAGCGAACGGTCGCGGCAGTGGTCTGCGAGCACAGTACTGGTCTTTGGCTGATATCGACGCTGAACTTGTAACCCCAGCCCGTCGACCCTGCGACGCCGCGCTCGTGCGCTGCTGCCACCCTTTTGACCAAAGCGGATGATGGCAATTTAGTCCGCTCCGGTTTCGATAGCGAGAGGCTGTCGTGGATTTCGCGAGCGGGATGATCTTGAGCTTGAAAGAGGGCATCGAAGTTCCAAAATTCTGACTCGACCATGTTACTTTTGATCTCGACGAACCCCATCTCGAGCAATATCTCGCGGAGCTCGTCAATGACCTGTTGTTGAGGGTGGACCTTTCCTGGATGAGTCGGGGTCACCGGGGCTACCACGTCGTAGCGCCTGAACTTTACCTCTCGCCAGCGCCCGCTAGTGAGCAGCTCGTGGCTAAGCTCGCTTACCTCTTCGACAAGTTTGATGCCCAGCTTTAGCGCCTGATTTCCGAGATCGGTCAGCTCCAGCTCGCGCCATGTTTCCTCCTCAATTTTAACCAGCTTCCGCTCCACCAAAGTGCTAAGCGGTTCTTTCATATCAGCAGGTAACTCGTCTACGTTGCGTGCCTTGGCTGCTAGCAAATCGAGCAGCTTTTCGTCCGCTGATTTCTGGGAGAGGGCCTCGCCACCGCTTTCGGTCATGGCTAGCACGGTTTTTTCATCCTTCTTGGTGAATTCAGCCCAGCCCTTGCGCTTGAGCCACGCGAGAGCAATTTGCTTTCGTTCCTCACTCAGGTTGGCGCGGGCAGCTACCTCGTTGACAGCTTCCGGACCGCAGCTGGCCAAAGCCACAAGCATCCTACGCTCGGGTAACCCATCGCGAGCGTACTCTAAACCTTCTGGAAGGGTTACGGCTTTCGAAGACTTTTTCTCTCGTACCTCTATCAGCCCATGTTCGGATAGGGCGAGAACAGCCCGCATTATAGTGGACTGGTCAAGGCTGGCGTGTCCAGCGAGGTCTGAGATTCCAGCCCTCCCGCCAAGCTCTTGGAGAGCAAGCAGGACTTTTTTCTCCTGGAAGCTCAGCCCGTCGATGGTCGCGTGGAGATTCAACTTCAACCCCAGAAACACAAGGTGAGAAAGAGTTATGAGGGTTGCGGGACACGGTTTTCCCCCAAACTGGAGGTATAGGCGAGATATCGCAGGTATGAACTAGTTAAATCATGATGAATAAAAAAATCTTAACTATCGGTGTTTCGATCATTGGCATCATTTTGATTGGTAATTTATTAGTATATTTTGAGAATACTGGGTGAAACTAAAATAAGCGAGAATGTATTTACTGGCCCGCAAATCGTAGGCATATTTTTACTCATCTAAAATGTTCATAACCGCGGTCTGGCAACGCTCTTGTCTTTCCCTTAGACCTGATAAAAACTCCCTTGCCCTTGGTTACACGTCCGATCATGGTTGCCTTTGTGCCCATGCGCTTGAGCGTCAGCAGAACTTTTTCCCAGCCTTGCGGGCGAACTGTGAAGAGCAATTCAAAATCTTCCCCTCCGACGAGCACGAAATCATCTACATTGAAACCGTGTTTGGCTGCAAATTTTCTGACAAGCGGGTGTTCGGGTATACTATCGCGGTCAATAACAATTTTCACCTTGCTCTCCTTCGCAAGCTGCCAGAGATTTGCTGCCAGCCCATCCGTCACATCTATCGCTGATGTGACGAAGCCACTCCGCGCCAAAGCTCTACCCTCTCGCACGCGCGCTCTCGGTTCGAGCTGGGTTCTAACTAGCGCACGGTAGCTCTTGACCGGAAGCCGCTTGAGAAGGAGCTTCAAACCCGCAGCGGCAGCTCCAAGTTTGCCAGTTACCGCGATGATGTCGCCAACCTTCGCTCCGGAGCGCGTTAAGAACTCTCGCCTGCGGGTCATGCCTAAAGCCATCCCCGATATGATTATCTCTTCGCTCTCGTCCAAGTCTCCACCGACAATGTAGGTGCCGTGTTCGCGTGCGGCCACATCCATGCCCCGCACGAGTCGCTCGACAAATTTAACTTTAAGCCTCCTCGGCAGGCCCACCGAGAAAATCAGCCCTAGTGGCTCTGCGCCCATCGCTGCTAGGTCACTCAGGTTGACCACGACCGCCTTGCGACCTATTTGCTCGGGTGAGGTACCAGGTGGGAAATGCCTGCTTGCGACGAGCATATCAGTTGTCAAAACTGCACACTTGAGACTATCCAAATCTAGCACAGCTGCATCATCGCCTATACCTACTCTGACGCGGGCTCCACGCTTGCAAATTTTGCGGGCAAGCTCAATCAGTGTTCTTTCACCAACATCGCTCAGCTTCATATCTTCACCTAGAGAAGAGGTAGGTTGCCCGTAAGCGGGTCCACAACCTCGTTTAGCGCTGGGCCGATCGCGAGCACGGTCGTCGTACTTGGGGGCAACTCGGTCAATCCGGCATCTTGGATCAGCTCAGCGGGAATGTCAAGCTCCTTTGCACGCTTTTGCAGCATTAGTAACTCTTGCTCGCTCGCCACTTTGACCACCACTTTTTTCTGCCCCTCGCTCAACCAAACTTCTGCCCATTCACGGTGATCTTTGCGCGCTCGTTCAAAAGCAACAACCGCTCCATGTGCAACCTGCGTCGCGAGCTTTCCCGGGCTCATCTTAAGGTCGGCTCGAACGACAATGACTTGCTTGTACTTAAACACTTTCGCCACTTTCTCGCTTCCCTTCGGAGGGTTGGGGCGGTTGAGTCGGTTGCTCTTCGGATGGGACTGGCCGCTCTTCGGGTGGAGGAGCTGGTTTCTCCTCAGGTGGGGTTGGCGGCTCTTTGGGCGGGGGTGGCAGTTTGGGTGGGATTGGTTTTTCCTCGGGTGGAACTGGCTTAGGCTTGGGCTGTCTCAGTTTACTTATCTTTCGCATTAATGCACGTTCATAAATTATGGCCACATCCAGACCCCCGCGCCAATATGCTATGAGCGCAAAAAGCAGGCATACGCCAAACACGGCGAGCACGAATGGTGCCAAGGTGAGCATTTTCAAACCTGGCTGAGCGAGCACAAAACCGAGGTAGATGAGCACGAGCACACCCAGGCCTAAGCTAACCCCCATGCGCTGCCAGAAATCGAGGCTCTCCTTACGTGGGTAGAGCACGAGTGTGAATAGGAAGCCTGGTGCCATCAGGATAAACAAGCCGAAGAGCACGTACGCGAGCACATCGAGCATCCAATCACTCGTTAGGGTTATCTATTGTGACTTAAAAAAGTTGTAAGGTGCTGGGTTGCGAGCAGATGTTGTTGTGATTGGGGGTGGCCCTGCTGGATGTTTTGTCGGCGAGGCGCTTGCCAAGCGTGGGTTGGAAGTTGTAATTGTGGAAGAACATGGTGAAGTCGGAAATCCCGTCTGCTGCGCTGGCATAGTCGGAACAGGTAGTCTCCGGGAGTTGAAAATCAAGCCAGGGAAATGGGCGCTTGAGAAGCTTCGCCGCGCCATTTTTTATCCTCCATCGAACGGGCCTGTTGAGATAAGTCGTGGCAAGGTGGAGGCATTCGTGATTGACCGTGCCGCTTTTGACCGGGAACTAGCGAAGAAAGCCGTGAAGGCTGGAGCCACCCTGCTCTTAAGGACGAGGTGCGTGGGGCTCAAACTCGGGCGCGAGCCTGTGGTGAAGCTCAAGGGCGCGCGCGAAACCGAGGTCGAGGCACGCTTGGTGATTGGTGCGGATGGTCCAGCTTCGATCGTCGCGCGGGAGGCAGGTTTGCTGAAAACTGCACGCTACCTCAAATGCGCTCAGCTCGAAACCTTTGCGAGAGTCAGATCCGACACCACCGAGCTTTACTTCGGCAGCTCGTTTGCGCCGGGCTTCTTTGCTTGGTTGACTCCAGCAGGCAACCTCTGCCGTGTGGGGCTCGGTACTTCCCAAGGCAATGCCATCGAGAAGCTCCTCTCTTTTGTAAAAACCTGTCCAACAGCATCCACCAAGATTCAACCCAATAAAATCCTCAACTTCTACACTGGACTCAGCCCCGAACCGCTGACGAGGAAGATTTACACCGACCGCGTGATGCTGGTGGGTGACGCCGCAGGTCATGTCAAGCCCCTTACGGGCGGTGGCATCTACGTCGGGCTTTCTTGTGCCCAACTTGCGGCCGAAGTCGCAATAGATGCCCTTGGAAGCGAGCCCACCGCCAAGAAGCTTCGTGCGTATGAACAAGCTGTGATGAAGAGATTTGGCCGTGAGTTTGAGTTGGGAATTCGTGTACGCAGGATTTTTGAACGAATGACCGATGAGGATCTAAATTCGATATTCGAGCTCCTGAAGAAAGAAGAAATGCGAGCGTTGGTGCTCAAACACTTTGACTTCGATCGCCATGAAAAACTACTCCGAGCCCTTCTAGTCAATGCACCGCGATTGCTGTCTTTGCTTGAGTTGAAAAAAATCTTGAAGTACTCACGCTACTTGTTGAAACCTTAAAAGAAAATGGCGGGGATTTCGACCCTTCCATTACTCCTTCAACGAGTTTGTGAATCTCGACCACTTCACTCGTTCGTTGCTTTTTCACGTTAGGATCTTTTTCCCGCAGTCGTTGCTTTGCCCTGTTCTTCCACAGGACTTATCCGCGTCCTCCCCCGGTTTTTCGCCCGAGTTTTTACGCGGCTCCCCGTTGCCCTTAGGCTCCGGTTTGGCCTCCTCCGCGGGCTTTCATCCCCGCCGTCCTTTAGCTGAAGCGCCAGTCTATTTAAGGATTTCTTCAAAAGTGGAGATATTTCAAACTTGGAGCTACAACTCAAAAAAAATGGCTAGGTTCAACCCCTTAACTACTATCCAGCACAACTTGGCGCCGTGTTACTTTTCATCTCGGGGCCTTTAGCAGGCTTCCTTCCTTGATATTCATATTGTTGGACCACCCCAATAGAATTTGGCGTTGAAATGCCAGCGAATCTCCCACCCGAGTACTTCAAGGCTGAGGCGCGCTACCTGCAAGCACGAACCATAGATGAGAAGATCCTAGCAACCGAGGAGCTCATCCGCCTCGCTCCGAAGCATAAAGGGACCGAGAAGCTCCTGAAGGTGCTCAAGCGGCGCCTAGCCAAACTCCGCCAAGAGCTACAGGCAAAACAGGCGCGCCGGGTCGGGAGAGGTGGGCCGAGTTTCGCCGTCAAAAAGGAAGGCGCCGCTCAGGTCGCGCTCGTGGGGGCACCTAACTCTGGGAAGTCGACGGTGCTGCATCAGCTCACGGCCGCTCGCCCAAAAATCGGTATTTATCCATTCACCACTCAGCACCCGGTGCCGGGAATGATGCAATTTGAGGATGTTCAAATACAACTTGTTGAAGTCCCCGCTGTAGTCGAGGGCTCGAGTCTCGGCAAGGGGCTTGGAGCACGGTCGCTCAGCATCGCTCGAAACGCGGATGTCATCGTTTTAGTGGTCGATGCCTCAACGAAACTGATCGAGCAGGTTCTAATGCTGATTAACGAGCTCGAGGCGGCCAGCGTCAGGCTCAATCAGCGGCCCCCCAAGCTTAGCGTCCAGCGCAGGGTTACAGGAGGGATTGAAGTTCGAGGAGCGGGCATGTTTAAGGTCGGCGAGGCGGAGCTCAAACGTATTTTGCAGGGGCACCGTATCCACAACGCACTCGTGACCATCGACGAACCGGTGACGGCTGAGGAACTCGAAGAATCGCTGGACGAATCCTTGGTCTATCGCCGCGCCTTTATCCTCCTCACAAAATGTGACTCCTCCAATCTCAAGGAAAAACTCAAGCTACTAGAACGCGAGTTCGGGAAACGCTTTCGAACGATTGCCGCCCAAGAGGCTGGGAAGGAGCTAAAACGAGCGATTTTCGAAAATCTTGACCTCATCCGCATTTACACTAAACGCCCCGACGAGGAGCCGGCAAAGCGCCCGCTGGTACTGCCAAAGGGTTCGACAGTCTTCGATGTCGCGAGCGCGGTGCATAAAGATTTTGCGCGAGAGCTGGAGTTTGCTCGAGTGTGGGGGTCGACGCGCTTTCTAGGACAACAGGTGCCTCGAGAGTATGAACTTCGGGACAAAGATATTGTCGAGCTTCACGTCTCAAAATCCTATTCGCCGCGCAGATAGCGGGTGACCTTTAAAACAGCTTCGGGTTTGCCCACGACCGTGACGAGGTCTCCCGCTTGAATCTGGGTGTCACCCCGCGGGGGAATGAGCTCATCACCCCGAGTTATCATTGCGAACGTGCAGCCTTTTGATATGTTTATTTCCTTGATGAACTTCCCGACCGACTTCGAGTTCGTGCCGACCGTGACCTCCACGACCTCGCCCTTGCCACCGCCTATTCCCAGCAATCCGTAGACCCCGGACCCCGTCACAGCCTTCTCGAAGAGCATCACTGCGGCGCTCACCAAGCTAACCGCGATGTCGACCCCAAGCTCCTCAAACATCTTGGCATGCTTCTCATCGTTGACGCGGGCAATTACTCTGCGAACGCCCATCTTCTTGCCCAGCTCACACGCCATGAGGTTGACCTCATCATATTGGGTGAGCGCAATCAGCACGTCGGCCTTATCGACGCCTGAATCCTTCAGCGCATCTATGTCGGCGCCGTTACCGTGAATGACTAGCACATCCAGCTCAGCTGCTAGCTCGTGGGCCCGCTTTTCGTCCTTCTCTATTAATACCACGTTGTGTCCTCGATCGGAAAGCCGCTTAGATAACTTGGAGCCAGTCTGGCCCCCTCCGACAATTATTATATATGACATTTGCTCACTTGTTATAACTCCGAATAGCAGTTATAAAGGTAGAAGGGTTTAAAACTTATTAAGCGTGATTCAAATGCCGATTCGACCCGCGCGGACCTACCGCTACTTCAGTGGCCCGGCCTACACTCGCCGGGAGTACGTTAAGGGAGTCCCGGGGATACGTGTTACCTTCTTCGATATGGGCAACCCTAAGGGCGACTTCCCGGTCGAGATGTCCCTAGTTTCGCAGGAGACCGGACAGATAAGGCACAATGCTCTGGAAGCCGCTCGCATCGCTGTAAACCGTCTGCTCGAGGTCAAAGCTGGCAAGGACAATTACCATTTCAAGCTCCGCGTCTACCCTCACCAGATTCTGCGTGAGAACCCTATGGCAACAGGGGCGGGAGCTGACCGAATCTCTGATGGTATGGCCCGAGCCTTCGGCAGACCAATTGGCACTGCTGCGAGGGTTAGACCAGGGCAAAAGCTTATGAGCGTGCGGGTAGCGAAGGAATTTGCGTTCGTCGCCAAGGAAGCGCTTCGCCGCGCAAGTTTGAAACTGCCCCTGCCGTCTAGGATTGTCGTGGAGCGGGGGCAGAAACTACTTGGATGAACTGGCAATCGCAGCCAGTAATTCGTAAATAATTTTCGCTGCTGCAAAGGCCGCGGTGCCGTCGTCGTGCGGGGGAACCAATTCTACCACATCAAAAGCCCATATGTTGAGTTTTCCGAGTTCACGAATTAATCGGGAAATTTCAACCGTCGAGGGTCCTCCCGGCTCGGGCGTCGCAACCCCGGGGGCGAAGGCAGGGTCGAGGACATCAAGGTCGATGGTAAGGTAAACGCGCGCCTTGCCGACGAGCTTGCGCACCTCCGCGATTATCCGGGGCGCGTCGTCAATGATTTGCTCGGAACTATAAGCGAGTATCTTTGCTTCGCGCGCGAAATCTGCTTCCTCCTTAGAACAGGAGCGAACTCCAATCTGCACCAAGCGCTCGGGGGACAAGCGGTCCAGCACCCGCCGCATAACCGTCGCGTGGCAAATCTTATCGCCTAGGTACTCTTCGCGCAGGTCGCGGTGGGCATCTAGATGCACCACAAACACATCATCGAAAGCTTGGAGAGCGAAGTAAGTCAGGGTGTGCTCCCCACCCAGTAGAACGGGCATCTTTTCGTCTCCCTTTATCCTTTGAACCGTTCTTAGGATTCGCTCTCCCGTCGCCTTCAGGTCTGTGGGCGTAATTTCCAGGTCGCCGAGGTCGGAGATGTTGAGCTGCTCGAAGACATCCAGCCCAGCCGCCATCAGATATGTTTCAAGGTTTGCCGAAGCCTCTCGAATTTTGGCTGGACCGAAGCGGTAGCCCGAGCGATAGCTTGAGGTAACATCAAGAGGCACCCCTACGAACACCACGTTAGCCCGATCATAAGGCTCATCGAAACCTCCAAAACCGGGTTTGACCGGTGTGAGCCATTCCATACGCAAACCCTTCTATAGTGGTGTCCCAAAAAGATAAAAGCAATGCTTTCTGTGGTGAACGATGAGGCGTGCCTATGGCAAAGAACCTCTACTTCTTCGACGAGGGGGACGGCTCGAATAAAAAGCTGCTTGGAGGCAAGGGTGCCGGCCTCTGCACGATGGCGCAACTTGGACTACCTGTACCCCCCGGTTTTGTGATCACCACCGAGGTCTGCAGGCGCTATTACGAAAGCGAGGGCAAGTTGCCGGATGAGCTAATGAACGAAGTTGGAGCCGCCATGCAGAAACTTGAAAAACTCACGGGCAAACACTTCGGCGACCCAAATAATCCCCTGCTAGTTTCCATTCGCTCTGGCTCCATGCTCTCGATGCCGGGCATGATGGACACTATCCTCAACCTCGGGCTTAACGATGAGAGCGTTGAAGGGCTGGCAAAACGGACAAAAAACGAGCGGTTCGCCTACGACGCCTACCGCAGGTTCATACAGATGTTCGGCAAGATCGTGCTCGGGGTCGACGGTAAAAAGTTTGAGGAGGTATTTGATAGACACAAGCACAAAGTTGGGGCCAAGCTAGATACCGACTTGAAAGCCGAAGATCTGAAGGAAATAGTCAGGCAATTCAAGCAGATAGTAAAGGAGGAAAAAGGCGAGGAATTTCCGAATGACCCACATGAACAGCTCAGAGGGGCGATAAGCGCCGTTTTCAAATCTTGGAACACAAAGCGAGCACGAGAGTACCGCGAGTTTTACAAAATACCTCATGATTTGTATACCGCAGTTAACGTTGTTACCATGGTTTTTGGAAACATGGGGCCCGACTCTGGAACAGGAGTTGCGTTTACCCGCGATCCCGCTAATGGCAATAAGGCGCTCTTCGGCGAATTCCTGTTCAACGCCCAGGGAGAAGATGTGGTAGCTGGGGTTCGGACTCCCCTTAAGATTGCAGAGCTCGAGGAAAAATCTCCACATTTATACCAGCAGCTTCTCGGCATTGCGGGAAAGCTTGAGCAACATTACCGCGAGATGCAGGACGTTGAGTTCACGGTCGAGCAAGGGAAGTTCTACATGCTTCAGACGCGAGCTGGAAAAAGGACTGCTCAGTCTGCGGTTAAAATAGCGGTTGACATGGCTGAGGAAGGATTGATAACCCGAGAGGAGGCCGTCCTGAGGATTGATCCTAAACAAATTGAGCAAATGTTGCATAAACAAGTGGATCCGAAGGCTAAGAGTCAAGTAATCGCAAAAGGTCTTAATGCTAGTCCGGGCGCTGCAGTCGGGAAAGTTGTGTTCGATTCCGAGCGGGCCAAGGAGACGGGTGAGAAAAAAGAAAAGGTCATCCTCGTTCGGCCAGAAACAAGTCCAGACGATGTCGGAGGAATAATTGCCTCGCAGGGAGTTCTCACATCTAGAGGGGGGATGACGAGCCATGCAGCCGTGGTAACGAGGGGGATGGGAAAACCCGCAGTAGTCGGTTGCGAGTCCATTAAGATAGACCTGAATAAGCGGTCGTTCGAGGTAAATGGGGTAAAGGTTAAAGAAGGTGATACAATCACAATAAACGGCTCGACTGGTGATGTCATTCTGGGCGAAGCACCATTGATAGAGCCGCAAATGTCCGTCGAGTTCGAAAAACTTCTCTCTTTGGCTGATGAGTTCAAACGACTGCAGAATTGGGCAAACGCCGACTACCCGCAGGATGCTAAACTAGCAAGAGAGCTTGGGGCTCAAGGGATAGGATTGTGCCGAACCGAGCACATGTTTTTTGAGGAGAAGAGACTGCCGCTCGTCCACCAAATGATACTCGCCGAGACAGAGAAAGAGCGTAGGGGTGCCCTCGAAAAATTGCTCAAGATTCAAAAGGGTGACTTCAAGGGAATTTTGAAGGAGATGAATGGCCTGCCTGTGGTGATAAGGCTTCTCGATCCACCCCTTCATGAATTTCTGCCCAAGTACGAAGAGCTGCTGGAAGAGGTTATTATGCGACGGATTAGCAAGGAGAAACCCGCTGAACTCGAAGCCGCGGAGAAGCTTCTGAAACGGGTTGAGGCGATGCGGGAGGCCAACCCGATGATGGGGCTCCGAGGATGCAGGCTTGGGATAACCCGCCCTGATATAAATGAGATGCAAGTTCGGGCGATATTCGAGGCGGCGTGTGAACTCAAGCAGGAAGGCCGCGACCCGAGACCGGAGATCATGATTCCCCTCGTCGGCCACGTCAATGAGCTCAAGGTAATGCGCGAACAACTCGAACAGGTAGCGCGCGAGGTGATGTCGAAGCACGGGGTCGATGTGTCTTACAAGTTCGGCACCATGATAGAAGTGCCTCGCGCCGCCCTCACTGCCGACGAGATTGCGGAGTACGCTGAGTTCTTCTCTTTCGGGACCAATGACCTGACGCAGATGACTTACGCTTACTCACGAGATGACGCCGAGGGAAAGTTCATGTTTATGTACATCGAACAGGGGATACTCGATGTCGATCCATTCCAGACTTTGGACAAGAAAGGCGTGGGAAAGCTCATGCGAATCGGTGTGGAGCT
>CAYFPZ010000076.1:0-6383 GCA_964345105.1 Hadarchaeota archaeon (SeqCode) | reverse complement strand
TGGATTTGATTTTCCGAAAAACCTCTGCCGTTTTTCCCGGTTCGGCGGAAATTAAGCTATACGCGTTCACCATTTTCCCACCTCACACTAATTTCTAACGGCTCGCTTTAAAACCTCTCCCTTTTAACTTTTATTTCAAGAACTCGCCCATCAACTATTTTCATCACCCTGTCTGCGAAACCTGCGATCTCAGGATCATGCGTCACTAAGATCACTGTCGTGCCGCCTCTATTGAGTTCTTTTATATGCATCATCAACTTCCTTCCGGTTTTCACGTCCAGGTTACCGGTCGGCTCATCTGCGAATATTATTGATACATTATTGGCCAGAGCGCGCGCGATAGCTACGCGTTGTTGTTGTCCTGTGCTGAGCTCAGATGGTAGATGTGTCAGTCGCTCCTTCAAGCCAACTTTTTCCAACAACCCTCTAGCAATCTTTTTTTGCCTCGCTGATTCTACTCCAGCAAGATATAGTGAAACCTCGACGTTTTCAATTGCGGTGAGATATGAGATAAGATTGTAAGTCTGAAATATAAAACCAAATTTTTTTCTTCTAAAAGCCGTTCGTTCCCTTAGGCTCATTTTGTAAAGTGATTTGCCGTCAACTATGACTTCGCCGCTTGTTGGAGTCAACAAACCTGCAATAATATTTAGAAGCGTGGTTTTTCCACTTCCACTCGGGCCAACAAATGAGATGAACTCGCCATTTTTTACCTCAAAGCTAACGTCGTTCAGGGCACTTACAGCTCCATAAATCTTAGTCACGTTTCTTACTTCGATCATGTCTATACCTCCCGCAACGCCTCAACCGGATCTAACTGTGCTGCCCTTCTGGCCGGTAAAATGCTGGATACAATGCAAATGACTATAGCAATCGTGATAGAGTATGGCAAAAGTCCTGGCAATGGTGGGACTGATGTGCCAGCGATATGTGGTCCCGCGACCATTGAAGAAACCGTTCCCAGAGCGTAACCAATGAAACCTCCAATTGTACCAAGGATTAACGCCTTCAGCACAAAGAACTTGTATATCGTGCGTGCATCCATGCCTATCGCTAGGAGGATTCCGATCTCATGGCGCCGTTCGGACACGGACGAAAACATGTAATTCATCACGAGAAAGACGCTTAGACCTAGTACAATTACGGAAATTATGAAGATGAAATTCTCGACTTTGGTGAGCGTCCCTATTTGGGCTTCCGTTATTTGCTTTATGGGAATGGCCCTAGCGTCGTCCGGCAGCGCTTCATCTATCTCTGTTGCAATGTCATAAACGTTCATTTCTGAACATGCGATACAGCTCGTGGAGACCTCGATCACATTTACCATTCTTTCTTTGCCAACAAGATCTTGTAAGACATGTAGCGGTACAAATGCTGCAAAGTCGTCGGCTGAACCTGTTTCATCCAATACTCCAGTAACCATAAACATTTCATTCTCTAACTCTATTTGAGGGACTGGTCCCAAATGAGCAGCCGCGTAGTGACCGAGCAGAACCTGCTTATTCTCTGGGAATTCATCAGCTACCACCCTCCTGTTTATCATCCACCATGGCTTCGCCTTCATTTCGTCTTCAGTGATACCAACCACCAGTAAGTTGGTATTTCCAACCATGAAGCGTTCATATAGTGTTGGGGAGAGCGCTACCAGCATCTCGTGGTGCTCTATCTCTTGAATTAAGTCGACGTATCCTTCAGGGAGAAATGCACTACCAAGTCCTGAGCCGAAATATGCATCAAATGGCTCGTCTTTTGATTGAACCATTATATTTGCGCCGAATCTTAAAAGCTGCCCCTTAACCTTACCATATAACGCTTCATCAGTCGTCTGGGCTGCGACGAAGATGCCGATTCCTAAGATTACACTTAAGATACCTGCTATTAGTTTCATCTTCCTGCGGCTTAACTCTTTAACGACGAAATCTAGTGTTCGCATTCCATACCTTCTTTTAGTAAACTTTTTTACATAACACTGTTATATATATATTTAAGTTACAAATCCACTTGTTTACGAACTCGGAGGGTCACGGGATGAATTTTAAAACCAAGAAAATCGTGACCACCTTTTGTAGTCTCTCTGTTATCGTGGGGTGTACGTTAGCATACGCAGTTTTAACCGGACAAACAGGCACGAGCACAGATTCGCCTTACACAATCCCACTGGGCATGTATACTGGGCAAGTGACCTATGATTCTAAAGAGAATTATTACTTTATAGAAGTAGAAGGAGCACGTTTTCCATTTAAAACAGACCCTAGACGAGCCCTAGCGGTGCCATTTGAAGCACCGGGAGAAAATGAGGTGGCAAAAATCTCAGCACTTCTCCTAGGAATGATGGGCGAAAATGTTTTGCATACTACGATACTGATAAACCCGGATGAAGAAAATGAGGTAATGCCAGCTATCATTGACTTAGCACAATATATTCAAATAGTCAATCGTAGAAAATTCAATGGTTTGGCTTATACAAAAGCCGGTGGCCAGTTGCAAAACTCTGTCATATATGGTTCTCAAATCCAATCCTTAGAAGAGGCCACCCCCGAGGCCACCATAATCCAGATAAAGGGCCCCGAAAGTGGAGCGGAATCAACCAGAGTGAGAGTTCTCGGGGACGGAAAATTTGTCGTCGAGGGCAAAACCTATGAGGAAACTTACGAGGCAGCGGATTTTGTCAGTGTAACTCTTCTCAAGATGCTGTGCGGCAGTGCAGATTGTCCCGACGCGGCCTCATGCGCGACAGGCGGTGATTGCGGATGTTAGCTTTCCAGCAGGTTTAAATTTTGCATAAGTTCGTCACTCGACCCACGGAGTTCGTCGGCTAAGCTTGGTACGTACCACGATACTTTTGTATGCTTTTGTGCAATGCACACGACAGAACGTCAGCTTTTCCCCAATTTCCTCTTTAGATTCTCCTTCGTAGATACTGCATCATAGATGCTTGCTGGCCGCGCAAATATTCTTAATAATTTAACACCCTTATATATTGGGAATGACGATGAGAGCTTACTTAGACAATGGCACAACAACCCCGGTAGCTGGAGAGGTACTCGACGCCATGTTACCGTACCTCACCGAGAAATTTGGACATCCACTCTTTCTTTACTCACTCGGGCAAGAGGCTGCAGATGCCGTGGAAAAGAACCAAAAAACCATAGCTGATACCCTGAACGCTGAACAAAAGGAGATAACTTTTACTTCGAATGCGACGGAGGCCAACGATTTCGCCATTAGAGGCTTTGTTCATGCCAATAGAAAAAGTGGCAACCACATAATCACGACGAAGATCGAAAATCCATCAGTTTTGCGGCCATGTGAAATTCTTGAAAAAGAGGGGTTCAAAGTGGATTATTTAGACGTTGACTCTCAGGGGTTCGTTGATTTAAAACAACTCCAAGAGTTGATAAACGAAAAAACCATTCTCGTCAGTGTGGCACATGTCAATGATGAGATAGGTACGATCGAACCTATAGCGGAGATAGGAAAGATGTTACATGAGCAGAAACATAAGATATATTTCCACGTGAATGCTGCCGCTTCGTATGCAAGAGTTCCAATCAATGTGCAAAAAATGGGCATAGACCTCACGAGCCTGAGTGCCCACAAGATTCACGGCCCTAAAGGCGTTGGTGCACTTTACGTGCGGGAGGGTACAAAGATTAAACCGACATCTTACGGCTACATCTCTATGTTCCCGCTTAAGCCAGGCACCGAGAATATCCCGGCAATCGTCGGCTTTGGTAAGGCGGCTGAGTTAGCGTTTGCAAATTTCAACAGCCATGTAGAGCACATGCGGAAGTTGTGCGATAAGCTCATGGCAGGAATCGAGGAGCGCGTGCCCCATGTGGTGCTCAATGGACCTAGAGGTGAGAAACGCAGCCCCGCCAACGTGAACTACTCATTCAAGGGAGTGGAGGGCGAGTCGGCGTTGCTCCACTTAGATCTGAACGGGATTTCGGTCGCTACGGGATCCGCATGTTCCACGCGAAAGCTCGAACCAAGCCACGTCCTGACTGCTATAGGAGTCAAGCCCGAAGTCGCCCATGGAACCATAAGGTTCACGCTGAGCAGGTACAACACGGCCGAGGAGATTGACTACGTGCTGGAAGTAGTGCCGCGCGTTATTGAGAACTTGCGCAAGATAAGCCCAGTAAAACCTGAGGAGCTGTGAGGTGAGCCTGTGCCAGTTGAATTTACAGAACGGAGCCTGCTGAAGTATACCCAAAAGGTGATCGAGCTATTCAAGGATCCCAAAAATATCGGAGAGATGGAAGACCCAACTGTGACTACAATCGAAGGCGATCCCCAGTGCGGCGATATGTTCAAGATGTTTTTGAAAATTGAAAACGACAAAATTGTAGACGCGAAGTTCCTTTCTTTCGGGTGCGCGGCGAACATCGCCACTGGTTCAATGACAACGGAAATGGTGAAGGGAAAAACCGTAGATGAGGCCAAAAAAATCACCATCAAACAAATCGCGGATGCTTTAGGTGGTCTTCCTGCCCTCAAGATGCACTGCGCCGTACTTGCGTACAAAACGCTGAAAAAGGCGCTACAGGAGTACAGGCAGAAGCTGTCAGGCGAAACTCAGACTGATCTTAAGGGGCTGTGAAGATGGCAAATGGCGGCCAAATATTAATCCCAAAATTCAGGGGGGAGTGCTTGCTTTCAAAGGGAGTCGAGGTTCGAGATTTGATGAGAGTGAGAAAGGAGACTGTGATGTATGTTCAGCCATGCGCGTCAGAGCGAGGAAAATTAATGGCAGACATCGAACTCACCAAGGAACCCACTGGACAGTTTATCGATCCCGAAACCCTTTGCTCGCTGCTCGAGATTCACCGGAGGCGCTTTGCAGAGCTGAAGTGCAGCCCAAGTTTGGGTGTCGCGAAGCTCAAGTTCAAAGGCAAAGAGATAAGCATATTCAAGAATGGTAAGTTGAAAATTCAGCGAGCGCTCGACCGAGATGAAATCTTGAGAGTCGCGAATTCCGTTTCCCGTTTAATCTGGGGCGCCGCCGTATGTGAAGTCTGCAAGCAACCGACTCTCAACTGCGCGTCCGGGAAGTGTGGGAAATGTGCTTTGGGAGAGCAGGCGGCTGTGCAGGTCGATGCACTTCCAAATGCTGAATTGTTGCATCAAGTGTACGCCAATCTAGAAAAAGCGCGAAAATCTCCCGATGAGTCTGAGAAATCCTTGCGTGCAGCAAGATATCTTGCGCTGTTTTTCACCACGGAGGCCCCTTCCAAGGAAGACGCAGCCATGGGCCTCATTTTACTAGCAAAAACCAATCTGGTGAAAGCACCCAAAAGTTAAAACAGAAGTTTTTATAACAGTGTTAAATGATAACCATGAGGCCCCCCTGCGAAGTTGTGGTCAAAGATGTCCTCCCTGCGATAAGGGCGATGTTGGTCAAGGAACTCATCGAGCGCCATCAGCTAAGCCAGGTCGAGGTGGCACGCAAGCTCGGAATCACCCAGCCAGCGGTGAGCCAGTACCTCAGCGAACTGCGAGGTTCAGGTTACGCTAGGCTTTTCAAGAGGCGGGAGATAGCGCGGTCAATGAGGGAACTCTCGAATGCTATCGCTAAGGTGGAAGTTCGGCACAGCCGAATCATCCAGATGTACTGCAACATCTGTAAAAAAATGAAGATGAAGGAAATTCTCTGCGTCTTGCATACAAAATCCGCTCCCTATCTAAAGGAGGAAGGCTGCAGGATCTGCCTTGGTTGACCTTGGCACCGTCCTAGAGAGAACCGCAAGTGGGTGCCCCTTGCTTTTGAATTCAAACATATTATACCAACCGAACGGCACTCGGAGAACCCTGTAGCCATCCCCTTTCAATTTAGCTTCGATGCCAACCAGCAAGTGGCTCGCGAACGTGGGAGAACCTAATTCGCATGAAAGATGGGCAAACGGGAATATCACGATGTTCTTAACTTTAACTCTAGACGCGATGTCTTGAATTTCCGCCACGGCTTTTTCAACTGGCCCATTCACCAGTTCATCCACCTTCTCCACGCAGATGAAAGCGATGAGTGGATCTCGCATCTCCCCTGCCCTGTTTTCTGGCCCAATCTCTTCCGCGAATTTCGCCTTTTCTCTCACCCTGTAATTTAAATAATCCGCGTGGATAAACAATATCTTCATGTGCTCACTTGGAGCCGGGAGAGGGAATTGCACCCCCGTAAGCGGTTCTGCAGACCGCCGCCTAAGCTACTCGGCCATCCCGGCACTTGCAATATATAAATATAACGGTGTTATATAATTAACGGTGGATGGGTATGGCTTACGACCTTCAAATTCATGACCTTATTAAAAGGACTTTGAAAAAATTCGAGGTCAGGACTTTTAAGGAGAACTTCGGAGAGTACCTTTTCACTTTAGCTTAAT
>CAYFPZ010000075.1:0-1887 GCA_964345105.1 Hadarchaeota archaeon (SeqCode) | reverse complement strand
GAGCTTGCTTACTTCGGGGCAAAGGTGCTCCACCCCCAAATGATCGAACCAGCAATGGAGCTAGACATCCCGGTACGCGTACGCAACGCCTTCAAACTTGAGCATGAGGGTACGTTGATCGTCCGTAAACCTAAGCGAACCGAGAAGATAGTCAAAGCAATAACCGCTAGCAAGCACATCTCGTTGATCACCGTAGGGGGCGCGGGAATGATAGGTACCCCGGGAGTGGCTGCGACCGTGTTTGACATACTTGGACAGGCGGGCATCAAAGTGCTCATGATTTCCCAGAGTTCCTCGCAGGCGAACATCAGCTTCGCCGTAGACCGAAAGCAACTAGATGCCGCCCTCCGCGCTTTACGTGCAGAATTTGCTAAACGTCAAATCGACTGGAGCATCACCTACGAGCAAAATGCGAGCATCATCGCAACGGTTGGTGCCGGGATGAAGGGAAAGCTCGGAGTCGCTGCGCGGGTTTTCAATACGATGGGACGCAACCGGGTAAACATTCTAATGATTGCCCAAGGATCCTCGGAGCTCAACATCTCGTTCGCCATCAATGAGCGAGACGCGGCTAAAGCTGTGCATGCTTTGCACGACGAATTCCGATTGGGCAAAGGTCGTTAATCGGGCACTCATCGCAAAGCGGGCTGCGAGCGAGACAGTAACGCCGGCCGTGTTGAATCAATAACACGTGGGCCTCGCCGCGGCGGCCCTTAGATGTGAGTTCCTCAAGCTTGGATCTGACTTCTTCGTAGTTGGCCTTAGGTGAAGCAAACCCAAGACGCTTTGAGATCCTAAAAATGTGGGTGTCAATCGGCAGCACGTCACGCCCTGCCCCGAAGACCAGTAGCACATCAGCGGTCTTGTAGCCAATGCCAGGTAGAGAGAGCAACTCTTGGCGTGCCTCCTCGGGCGGCTTTCGAAGCAAGGTGCTTAGGTTCCCGTGATATCGCTCAAGCACTATGCGCGCTAGCTCCTTCAGGCGCTTAGATTTCATCCGATAGAGGCCAGCAGGTTTGATTAATTTTTGAATCTCCCGTATCTCCGACCTCGCGAGCTGTTCGGGCGTCCGAAACTTAGCGATGAGCCGGTTATAGGCCGCACGGGTGTTGCGCCAGTTGGTGTTCTGCGAGAGCACCGTCCCCACCAATAGGAGAAATGGGTCATTGGTATAACGGCGCCAGAGCTCGAACTCAGCACCCAAACGTTCCAAAATCGCCACCATACGGCGCCGCTCACGTTTTAAATCGTTTGCCGCCCTAGCTCGATTGGTGACCGGCTTGAGCACCATCGAAATCCTCTATATAATTCTCCTCTTCGGTTCTTTGGCTTTTGGGCTGGAGGCGCTGCTCTTAGGCCTGGGAGGCAAGCTCATGGTACTTTACCGCTACCGAAAGGTCAAAACGATCGTGATTGCCCTAGCGGTCGGGGTCGCAATCGTCGGACCCGCGATCTTCACATCCATGGCGCTCGCACTTGAACCGCTCTACTTCTGCGTGGTAGTGCTTGCGTATACTTTTGTTGCAGGCAAAATCATCGGTGGGTTCAGGATGAAACTGGCTCGAACACCTCCCCCTACCTTACTCCCACAACAGTCCGAGCGAGAGATCGAAACGATGCTCCAAAAACGTGGGCTCGGAAAACTCGTGAGGAAAAAGCGAACCAAATCTGGCGGTTAACTTCACAAGTGCGGATCTTTCATAGGTTGTTAAATGAGTAACGCAGAAAATAAGCAGGAGCCGAGTAGGTAATTTTGATGGATATCGAAGATATAGCAAGGGCTGCACAACTCGCGTCCGCGTTGGAAGCTAGCGGGTACCCAAAGCCGGGGAATGTTCACAGAACTGCGGACCTCAAGGAAACGACGTTTGAGCATTTCATAGCGAG